>DATMES010000022.1 GCA_035556555.1 Frankiaceae bacterium | reverse complement strand
AGGGTTGGGCCGACGCGGGTGCGCGGGCGCCGCTCGTCCGGGGTTGACCGCCGTTCTTGTGGTGGTCCAGCGCCAAAGGGGCTCCTCCCCAGCACGATCCAGGCCCAGCGCGAGCCAGGATGGAAAAGGCTCCGGGTTGCGGCCCGTGCGGCGAAAAAGCGCAGAACGCACCCCGATTGGCGGCAGACCGGGCACCATGTGGCGCCGGCGTGACATGCGGGACACGCCCAGGCCATAGAGCCCCGCGGAACGTCTGGCTAGGATCAGGGCATCCGTGCGTTCCGCCGACCCGTGAGCCGCCGCATGCGCTTCCCCCTCCGCCGTGTCCTGCTGGGCTTCGCCGTGGGTGCCGCCGCGGGCTGGGCCGGCGGCCTGCTGCGCCGGCCCACGTCGGCGCCCGAGGGGTCGAGCGCTGACGAGGCGCTGCACCTGCCGCAGGAGGAGTTCGGCTCGCCGGCGGGCGAGGAGCGCGCCGACGACGAGCAGGCCGTCGAGGGCGCCGAGGAGATCGCGCAGGAGCCGACCGCGCCTCCCGCGGCGTACGAGACCCCGGCACCGGACGAGCACGAGACGCCGCCGCCTCGCAAGGCCACCCCGCCGACCGTCAAGCGCCCGCCCGGCTCCCGCAAGACCCGCGCGGCCGCCGCCGAGGGCCACGACGGCGCCTCCGAGCCCGCGACCGCGCCCGAGGCCGGCGAGGAGCAGGTCAAGCCGCGCCGCAGCCGGGCCAAGAAGGCGGTCGCCGACCCGCACGTGGACGCCGCCGCCGCGCTCCGCGAGGGCCACGCCGCCGCCACCGAACGCCTCGCCGACGCCGAGGCCGTCGCCACCCCGCCCCCCGACCCCAACGCCCCGGCCCGCCGCCGGCGCCGCCCGGCCACGGGAACGTAGCCATGTCCCGCCGCCTCGCGAGCGTCACGCTCGACAACCTCGACGACCTGCCGAGGCGGTGCCGCCGCTGCGTGTTCTGGGAGCTCGACCCCGTCGCCCGCTCGCGCGCCGAAGAGGCGGGGGACACGGAGTTCGAGAAGGAGGCGTGGGTCAGCGCCACGCTGCTCGAGTGGGGCTCCTGCGGCAAGCTCGTGTACGTCGACGGCGTCCCCGCCGGCTACGTCCTCTTCGCCCCCCCGGCGTACGTCCCCCGCTCCGTCGCGTTCCCCACGAGCCCGGTCAGCGCCGACGCGGTGCTGCTCATGACCGGCCACGTGCTGCCGGAGTTCACGGGCATGGGCCTCGGCCGGATGCTCGTCCAGGGCGTGGCGAAGGACCTGATCCGCCGCGGGGTGAAGGCGGTGGAGGCGTTTGGCGACAAGAAGTGGGAGACGCCCGCCTGCGTGCTGCCCGCCGACTACCTGCTGTCCGTGGGCTTCAAGACCGTCCGCCCCCACCAGCGCTTCCCGCGCCTGCGCCTGGAGCTCAAGACCGCGGTGTCGTGGCGCGAGGACGTCGAGGTCGCCCTCGAACGCCTCCTGCAGTCGATGACCCCGGAAGGCGCCCTCCGACCGGTGTAGGACCGGGGAAGGCCCCCCAACCCCTCAAGCGCGGGTCAGATCACCGATGCGGAGCTGCCCAGTCCCGGGGTCGTCCGCGGCAGGAAGGTACAGGCGCGACACCGCCGCCAGCAGCGCCTCGGCGACCGTGTCGCGGAACTCCGGGTCCCCGAGCCGGGCCGCGTCGTGCGGGTTGGTCAGGTACCCGGGAACCACCTCGACGGCCGGCATGCGCGTCAGGCGCAGCAGGTCCCACGACTGCGGGTGCGTACGGCAGTCCAGCAGGTCCGTCCGCGCCACCACCTCGCGCTGCACGAGGTCCGCGAGCCGCTCGCCGGTCGCCGACGCGCCGATGCGGGCGTTGCCGAAGTAGTACGTCGCCACGCCCTGCGGCGCCGCGGACGGCGCGCTGTCGCAGTGGATGGCGACGTAGAGGTCGGCCTCGGCGGCGTTCGCGAACTCGGCGCGGTCGGCGATCGACACCTCGCCGTCGGCCGAACGCGTGAGGAACGGGATGGCGCCGGCCGCCGCGAGCCGCCCCTCGAGGCGCGCCGCGACGTCGTACGTGACCTCGGACTCGACGAGCCCGTACCCAGCGCATCCTGGGTCGCCGCCGCCGTGCCCTGGGTCGACGATGACGGTCTTGCCGGCGAGCGCGGGCCCCGACCGGAACAGCGCCTCGACCTCGCGCATGTGGTCGTGCCGCCCGCCGCCGACGGCGCGGCGCAGCTGGCCGATCGCGCGGTGCGTCCGCGGACCGAAGACACCGTCGGGCGTGAGGCCGACGTTGCGCTGGAACTCCGCGAGCGCCGCCTCCGTACGCACTCCGAAGATCCCGTCACGGCGGCCGGTGTCGAAGCCGCGTTCGAGCAGCCAGGTCTGCAACGCCAGCACGTCGTCCCCGACGAACGGGTGCCCCACGACCCGGTACAGCATCCGGTCGCCGAGCTGCCAGCGCGCCTCCTCGAGCGCGCGGTACGACTCCACGCCCACGATGCCGTCGGCCGCGAGGCCGCGCTGCTGCTGGAAGGCCCGGACGGCGCGCTCGGTCGCCTCGTCGTACTCGACGTCGGCGAACGAGTCGCGCGCGACGTCGCCGAGGAGCCCGAGCGAGTGCAGCATGGCGCGCACCTCGGCTACGGCGGGACCGCGGTCGCCGCGTCGGATCAGCTGCATGCGTCTGGGGAAGCCTTCGCCGGTCGGGAGCGGAAACGCGATCGTAGACGGCACACGGCCGGCCTCGTCACGGGGGAGAGACGAGACCGGCCGCGTGGTCGGTGGGAGGGCGGTCTAGATGACGCCCTCGAGGTCGCGCAGGATGGCCGTCTTGGGCCGCGCGCCGGTGATGGACTTGACGACCTGACCGCCCTGGAAGACCGAGAGCGTCGGGATCGAGAGGATCTTGTAGTCGCGGGCGATCTGAGGGTTCTCGTCGATGTTCACCTTGACGACGGTGAGCTTGTCGGCGTTCTCCGCGGCGATCTCCTCGAGCACGGGCGCGATCATCTTGCACGGCCCGCACCACTCGGCCCAGAAGTCCACGAGCACCGGCTTGTCGCTCTGCAGGACGTCCGTCGCGAACGTCGCGTCGGTCGAGGTCTTGGTCGCCGCACCCACGGTGTACTCCTTGGTCGAGATCACGCTGACGACGGCTGCAACGCCAGGAACCCGAGCGGCATTCCGTCGCCGGGGGCGACTGTACCCGAGGTCCGTAGACTGGACTACATGGGACGCGCCGGGCGCTACACGCTCTCCGTCATGGCCTGGGTCGCGGCGTACGCCGGCTGGTCCAGCGTCATCGGCCTCGTCGTCGCGGCGCTGACCGGCGACCGCCCGCGCGAGGTCTCGCCGGGCGTTTCGGCGCTGCTCACGGTCGTCGGCCCGCTCGTGCCGACGCTGGTGGCGCTGTGGTTCAACGACTGGGCGCGCGACGGCTTCCCGAGCCGCGAGCAGCAGCGCGCCGCCAAGGCCGCCCCCGTCGAGGCCGCGGCCCCCGAGCCGCCCGAGGAGCCCGAGGAGGTACGTCCCGAGGTCGCCGCCCCGCCGGCCCCGGCTCCGCAGCCCGTCCCCCAGGCGCCCGCCACGATCACCGCGCACCCGCTCGGCGTCCCCGCCGGTCGTGGCGCCGCCGTCGCGCCCGCGGACGGGTTCCCCGTCGCGCCCCTGCTCCGAGACTAGACATCCACCGCGAGCCGTACGGTCACGACGTCGCCGACGTCGATCCCCTCGGCCCGGCGTACGAGGTCCTTCAACGGCACGACGTACGCCCCGTCCTTCGGGAACAGCGCCGTCGTCCACGAGGTCTCGCCCACCCGCGCCGCGACGGGGATCATGCCCCAGCCGTACGACACGACCGGCGCGGCGGCCTCCAGCGGCCCGCACTGCTCGTCGGGCACGGTGACGAAGTGGTACGGCGACGGTCCCCGCCAGAACCACACCTCGCCCGAGAACTCCAGGTCCATCAGGCGACGACGGTCGCCTCGCGCATCGCGAGGTACTTCTCCGCGTCGAGCGCGGCCGCGCAGCCCGTCCCCGCCGCGGTGATGGCCTGGCGGTACGTGTGGTCCACGACGTCGCCGCACGCGAAGACGCCGGCGAGGTTGGTGCGCGTCGAGGGCGAGTCGACCGTGATGTAGCCCTCGGCGTCGAGCTCGACCTGCCCGGTGAACAGGTCGGTGTTGGGCGTGTGCCCGATCGCGACGAACAGCCCCGTCACCGGCAGCGTCGTCTTGCTGCCGTCGGCGGTCGACGTCAGCTCGACGCCCTCCACGGTCGAGTCGCCGAGGACGTCGGTGACGGCGGAGTTCCAGGCGAAGCGGATCTTGTCGTTGGCGAACGCCCGCTCCTGCATGATCTTGCTCGCGCGCAGCGTGTCGCGGCGGTGCACGACGGTGACCGACTTCGCGAACTTCGTGAGGAACGTCGCCTCCTCCATCGCCGAGTCGCCGCCGCCGACGACCACGATGTCCTGGTCGCGGAAGAAGAACCCGTCGCACGTCGCGCACGACGACGCGCCGCGGCCGATGAGGCGCTGCTCGTTGGGCAGGCCGAGCCAGTTGGCGCGGGCGCCCGTGGAGATGATCGCGGTGTGCGCTGCGTACTCGGTGTCGCCCACCCACGCCTTCTTGACGTCGCCGGTGAGGTCGACGCGGGTGACGTCGTCGGTGACGAACTCGGCGCCGAAGCGCTCGGCCTGCTTGCGCATGTTGTCCATGAGCTCGGGGCCCATGATCCCGGTGGGGAAGCCGGGGAAGTTCTCGACCTCGGTCGTCAGCATGAGCTGGCCGCCGGCGCCGATGCCCTCGATGACGAGCGGCTTGAGGTCGGCGCGCGCGGTGTACAGCGCCGCGGTCAGCCCGGCGGGTCCGGAGCCGATGATCACGACTTCGCGGATGGCACTCACGGGCTCAGCCTTTCGACGGCGGTACGGCAGGGGGTGGAACGCACATCGTAGCGGCGCGATTCCCCGTGGCAGGATGCCCGCGTGGGCACCCCCGACGACGCCGCGCTGCGCTGCGCCGTCCACCCGTCGCTGCCCGCGTACGACCGCTGCCCCGTCTGCGACCGGGCCCGCTGCGCCGCCGACGCGGACGCCGCGCCGGGCGGCGGCTGCCTCGCCTGCCAGGGCGCGCGCGGCAAGAAGGGGCCACCGCCGCTCGACCTGCGCTCGCTCGTCGCGGCGGCGGCGCTCGCCGACGTCGTCGCGATCTTCACGGGTCTCGTGGCGTCGGAGTACGTCGGCGCGGGCTTCGTCGGCTGGGTCGTGCCCGGGTTCGTCGGGATCGTCGTGTCGATGGCCGCGGAGTTCGCCGCCGGCAAGCGGCGGGGGCGCGCGCTGCGCTACCTGGCGGCGTTCTACTCGGTGCTCGGGGTGGCGGTCGGCTTCCAGTCGCCGTACGCCGCGGAGACGCCGTTCTCCCTGCGCTGGCAGGTGCTCGGGCCGTACGCCGTCGCGGCAGCCGCGTCGTGGCTGTGGACCGTCCCGCCCCGCGTCAAGAAGAAGCCCGACCCCGCCTAGCGCGGCGGCCGCGGAGGTGCCAGGGGACGTTCGTGACGACGACCCCGGGCTCGCGGAGCAGCGCGAGCTTGAGCAGCAGGGCGCTCTGGCCGTGGAGCAGCTGCTCCCACCACCGCGTCACGACGAACTCCGGAATGACGACGGTGACGACGTCGTTCTCGTTGCCGCCGCGCAGCCGCCGGACGTACTCGAGCAGCGGCTGGTGCAGGGAGCGGTACGGCGAGGCGACGCTGACGAGCGGGATGTCGATGCGGTTTCGCGCCCAGACCTCGACGAGCCGTTCTGCGGCGTCGGGGTCCACGGCGACCGACACGGCCTGGAGCGTGTGCGGCCGGATGGAGCGCGCGTAGTCGAGCGCCCGCACGGTGGGGACGGACAGCGACGACACGAGAACGACCGCGTGGTTGCGCGAGGGCAGCACCGCCCGCACGGTCTCGACGCGGATCTCGTCGGCGACGGTGCGGTAGTGGCCGTGAATCGTCCGCATGAGCAGGTAGATCACCGGCATCGCGAGTACCACGAGGTACGCGCCGTGCGAGAACTTGCTGTACAGCACGATGCACAGCACGGCGAACGTGAAGCACGCGCCGAACGCGTTGATCGCCTTGCCGCGCGCGATGGTGCCGCGTTCGCTCGGGAGGGCGTCAGGCTCCTTGCGCCGCCAGTGGACGACCATGCCCGCCTGGCTGAGGGTGAACGACACGAAGACACCCACGATGTAGAGCTGGATCAGCCGCGTGACCTCGGCGTCGAAGACCCAGATCAGCAGGCACGAGAAGCCGGCCAGCAGGAAGACGCCGTTGCTGAAGACGAGCCGGTCGCCGCGGTTGGCGAGCTGGCGCGGCAGGTAGTTGTCGTGCGACAGGATCGACGTGAGCCGCGGGAAGTCCTGGTACGCCGTGTTCGCGGCGAGGATGAGGATGCCGGCGGTGAACGCCTGCACGTAGTAGAAGCCGAACGACCCCCCGCCGAAAACCGCGGCCGCGATCTGCGCCACAACGGTCTTCTGCGGCGCGTACGTCGCCGTCTCGGCCAGCGGCAGGCCGTTCGGCAGGATCACGTCGCGCGCGTGCTCGGCGACGTGCACGTCGGCGACCAGCGCGAGCACGGTGATCCCGATGAACATCGAGATCGAGAAGAACGCCATCACCATCAGCGTCGTCGCCGCGTTCCTCGACTTGGGCGGGCGGAAGGCAGGTACGCCGTTGGAGATCGCCTCGACCCCGGTGAGTGCCGTGCAGCCCGAGGAGAATGCGCGCAGCAGCAGGAGCACGACCGCGGCGCCCGCGAAGGTGTGCTCGGAGTGGACCTCCCATGTCGCGCTTTCTGCCACGAGGGTCGCGCCGCCGGCGAGCCGGACGAGCGCCCAGCCGATGAGGGCGTAGATGCCGACGACGAAGCCGTACGTCGGGATCGCGAACAGCGTCCCCGACTCCTTCACCCCGCGCAGGTTCATCAGCGTGATGAACACGACGAAGCCGATGGCGAGCGCGACCTTGTGCTCCGCGGCGGGCTCGTACGCCGACGAGATGGCATCGACGCCGGCCGCGACGGAGACCGCGACCGTGAGGACGTAGTCGATGAGCAGCGCGCTGGCGGCGACCAGCCCGGCGGGCGCCCCGAGGTTCTCGTGGGCGACGATGTAAGCCCCGCCGCCGCTCGGGTACTCGCGGACGGTCTGGCGGTACGAGATCGTCACCACGGTCAGGAGCAGCACGACGCCGGCCGCGAGGTACGGCGTCAGGTGCAGGTACGCCAGCCCCGCGAGGCCGAGCACGAGCAGGATCTCCTGGGTGGCGTACGCCACCGACGACAGCGGGTCGCTCGAGAACACCGGTAGCGCCAGGCGCTTGGGCAGCAGCGTGTGCCCGGCGTCCTCGGTGTGGATCGGGCGCCCCACGAGCAGGCGCTTCGCGAGGCTAGTCCGCGGCCTCGGCGTCAGCAGGTCGGTCACTTCCCGATGCTGCGCCGCCCCGCGCAGAGCCCCCGCAAAGATCGCGGGGGGCCGCGCAAAGAGTCCGCAAACGTCGAGGGTACCGGGGCCGCCGTGCGCCACGCTGCGCCGACGATGGACTATGGGGACGTGAGACTCGCGCGCCGTCGCGCCGCCGGGTGGGTCGTCGCGGTCCTCGGCCCGCCGCTGCTCACGGCCGCCCTGCTGCGGGTCGCCGGCCCCGCGCACGCGACGAACGTGGCGTTCGCCTACCTGCTCGTCGTGCTCGCAGCCGCGGCGGTCGGCGGCGTCGGGCCCGGCGCGATCGCGAGCCTCGCGGCGTTCCTGCTGTTCAACTTCTGGTTCATCGAGCCGCTCGGGTCCCTGACGGTGAGCGCGCGCGCCGACGCCGGCGTGCTCGGCGGGTTCCTCGTCACCGCGCTCGTCGTGTCCGCGATGCTCGCGTCGGTCGAGCGCCGCCGCGCCGACGCCGAACGAGAGGCCGCCGACACCCGCCTGCTCTACGACCTCAGCGTGACGATCGCCGAGCCGAGCGGCGGTGACCTCCCGGCGCTCGCCGCGGGCGCCGAGGAACGGCTCGGGCTCGCGCACGTCGCCGTCGCCGTACGCCGCGACGGCGCGCTGGAGGTGCTTCGGGCGCGCGACGAGGCGGCGCTGCGTACGGGGATCGATGCCCCGGGCAGAGGCACGGCGCTGGCCGCGCGCCCGCTCGCGGCGGGCGGCGAGCTGGTGCTGGTGGCGTTCGCGGCGCCGGGGCACGACGTGGACGGCCGCCAGCGCGCGCTGCTCGACGCGATCGCGGCGCTGAGCGTCGCGGCCGCCGACCGGGTCGAGCAGCAGCGGCAGCGCCGGCACGTCGAGGTGCTCCAGGAGACCGACAAGCAGCGCTCGGCGCTGCTCGCGGCGGTGTCGCACGACCTGCGTACGCCGCTCGCCGCGATGACGACCGCCGCGGGCGCGCTGGACGACGCGTTGCTCCCCGCCGCCGCACGAGGCGCGCTCGCCCGCTCGATCGTGGTCGAGGGAGACCGTCTCGACCGCATGGTCCGCAACCTGCTCGACCTCGGCCGCATCGAGGGCGGTGTCCTCGCCGCCGACCGCGAGGTCGTGCCCGTGGACGAGCTCGTCGGCGTGGTCCTCACGCGCATCCGCCCGCGTCTCGGCGAGCGCAGGCTCGACGTCAGCGTGCCCGACGACCTGCCCGCCGTACTCGTGGACCCCACGCAGATCGACCAGGTCCTCGGGAACCTCGTCGAGAACACCCTCGTCCACACCCCGCCCGGCGCCGGTCTCGCCGTGACCGCGCGCGCCGACGGGGCGTACGTCACCGTCCGGGTCGCCGACGAAGGGCCGGGCATCGCGCCGGCCGACGCGGACGCCGTCTTCGAGCGGTTCTTCCGCGGCGGCACGTCGGCCAGCGGGTCCGGGCTCGGGCTCGCCATCGCGCGGGCGTACGCCAACGCCAACTCCGCCGAGCTGGACCTCGTGCCCGTGCCGTCGGGGACGGCGTTCGACCTGCGCCTGCCGGCCGTGGAGGCGGGATGAGCCCGACGATCCTCGTCGTAGACGACGAACGGCACATCCTCTCCGCGCTGACGTCGAGGCTGACCAGCGAGGGGTACGCCGTCCTCGGCGCGGCCGACGGGGAGACCGCTCTGGAGGTCGCGGCGACCGCGGCGCCGGACCTCGTCGTCCTCGACATGGGCCTGCCCGGCATCCAGGGGCCTGAGGTCGTACGGCGCCTGCGCGCGTTCTCGGCCGCGCCCGTGCTCATCCTCTCCGCGCTCGACAGGGACGCCGACAAGGTCGCCGCCCTCGACGTCGGCGCGGACGACTACGTCACCAAGCCGTTCAGCCTCGACGAGCTGCTCGCGCGGCTGCGGGCGCTGCTGCGCCGCGCCGAGACCGCTGCCGCGCCGTCACCGCCGCTCGTGCGGGCGGGCCGCGCCGTCGTGGACCTCGCCACGCGCACCGTCACGCGCGACGGCGACCGCGTCCGGCTCACCGCGACCGAGTGGGCGCTGCTCGACGCGTTCCTCGCCAACCCGGGCAAGCTGCTCACCCGGCACCACCTCATCAACGCGGTGTGGGGGTCGTCGCACGGCAGCGAGGCGAGCTCGTTGCGGCTGTACGTGAGCCACCTGCGCCGGATCATCGAGGCCGAGCCCGCCAACCCCGTCCACCTCCTCACGGAGGTCGGCGCCGGCTACCGCCTGGTCGGCGTCGAGGCGCTCGACCCGGACCGCTAGGAAGGGTCGCGCAGTGCCCGTTCTGTGAAGATCGACACGCTCGAGACCGGCGTACCGGCTGTACAGAACGAGCGAGCGCCCAGAGCCTCAGAGGCCGGGCGGCGGCTCGATGCGGGCGAACGTCAGCACGTCCTCGTCGCCCGCCGTCACGCCGCAGCGCGCGCCCACGACCCAGACGTCGACCCGGTCGGCGCGGATCCGGCCGCGCTGCTCGGTCGGGAACACGATGACGACCGCCGGCTTCCCCTCGAACCGCGCGAAGTCCACGAGCAGCGGCTTCTTCGCCTCGGCCAGGGTCTGCGACGCCGCGAGGCCGTTGACGCATGCCGCGAGGCGTCCGGCGTCGGTCGCCAGCCGGAGCGACGCGAGTTCGGTGCCCTCCGTCACCGCCCGCGGCGCGCCGGACTCCGACTTCGGGCCCGCTGCCTTCGGCGATGTCGGCGCGACCGGCAGTTGGCTCGGCCCGGCGACCCCGCCGGAGTCCGCCGTCGTGTCGAGGGCGTACGCCGGCCGGGTGAGCGCGGTCGCGAGCGTGGGCGAGAGGTTGTCGGCGGTGTAGTTCAGGTCGGACTTGATCCGCTTGGTGTCCTTCGGCTCGCGGAGGACCTGGACCGTGGCGGTACCCGCGTCCTCAGGGGTGTCGCCGCCGCCGGTGATGACCGGCACGGAGATCGCCGCGACGAGCGCGACGCCGGCAGCGACCGCCGCGATCCCGGCGAACGACGGCCGCCGCCGCTGGGGGACCATCGGCAGCACGTCCCCGACGGGGCCCGTAGGCGCGTCGGCCGCCGCGATCGCCGCGTCGAGCCGCGCCGCCACGTCGGCCGGCATGGTCACGGGCTCGACCTCGGCGAGGTCGCGAGAGACGCGGTTCAGCGCCTCGACGTCGGCGCGGCAGTCCGCGCAGAGGAGCACGTGCGCCTCGACCTCGACGCCCGCGGTCGCGTCGAGGTCGCCGGCGGCGTACGCGGCCAGGCGCTCGATCGGGACGTGGTCTTCGGTCATCGCTCGCTCTGCAAGGGGTCGGGAGGGGGTCGTTCATCGGACGGCGGGGACGACGTTGCGGTTCCCCGCCCAGGGCGGAGATACCCCAGCAGCTCGGCGAGCTGCACGCGGCCGCGGTGGCAGCGGCTCTTCACGGTGCCCGCGGGCACGCCCAGCAGCTCGGCCGCCTCGTCGACGGAGTACCCCTCGACGTCCACGAGCACGATCGCCGCGCGCTGGTCGGGCGTGATGCCGCGCAGCGCCGCCACGACGTCGCGCCCGAGGTCGGCGCGGCCCATCGGGTCGGCCGGGTCGGCGACGGCCGCGGCGCTCTCGTCGAGCGGCGAGGTCGGGCGGGCGCGGGTACGCCGCAGCTGGTCCAGGCAGGCGTTGACGACGATGCGGTGCAGCCACGTCGTGAACAGCGCGTCCCCGCGGAACGACCCCACCGTCCGGTACGCCTTGACGAACGCGTCCTGCACGGCGTCCGCCGCGTCGTTCGGGTCGCCGAGCGTGCGCAGGGCCACGGCCCACGCGCGGTCGCGGTGCCGCGCCACGAGGACGCCGAACGCCGTCCGGTCGCCGTCGGCGTGCCGGGCGATCAGCTCCTCGTCCGCGAGGTCCTCGAGCATCGCCGCCGAGCGTATCGGCAGCGGCTACTGGAAGAACCCCAGCTCGGCGATGGCGGCGGCGTACTTGCCCTCGCTGGTCTCCACCAGCTTGGTGATCCAGATGAGCCAGTAGCGCGCGCTGGTGCCGCGCGCGGGGCGGAGCGTGACGGGCACCTTGACGTCCTGCGCGCTCGCGACGACGGGCAGCGCGGCGGGGTCCTCGCCGGCGGTGTCGGCCGCGCGGAGCTCCACCGACTCGCCCGGCTCGGCGAACGCCACGACCACCCTGTCGAACGACGTCGGCTTGCCGAAGTCGACGAGCAGGCCGACGCCGGGCTTGAGGTTCCCGAACGACGGCGAGTTGTAGTAGATCGTCGTGTGCCAGGCGTCGGTGGTGTCGCCGTTGTAGGCGAGCGAGACCTCGTTGTCGTTCTCCTCGCCGTCGCCGAGGGGGTCGTACGCCTTGACGACCTTCGGCGCGATCGGCGTGCCCGGCTTGGCGCTCTCCTCGGGCTGCGCGGACTGCTGCTGGCCGAGGCCGGGCAGCTTCGTGACCGGCGGCGGCACGGTGCCGATCGCGAGGCCCGCCAGCACGCCCGCGACGCCGACCGCCCCCACGACGACCGCGGGGACGCCGAGGCGCAGCCACTTCCGCGAGACGCGCGGCGGGCGCGGGTCCTCCGGCGGCAGCGTCGTCCGGGTCGGCCCGCCGCCCTCGCCGGGCAGCGGCGCCAGCGCCGCGACCAGCTCGGCCGGCGTCGTGATCGGCGCCGCCTTGCGTGCGAGCTCCGGCGTGAGCGTGCGTACGACCACGCTGTCGACCTCGCGCGGCACGCCCGCCCTGACCTGCCGCGGCGCGCAGAGCCGCCCCTCGCGTACGGGCGCCTTGTGCAGCTCGGGCTCCGTGCCGGTGACGGAGCGGCCGGTGAGGCAGGCGTAGAGCAGCCCGGCGACCGCGCGGGTGTCGCGGAGCTCGTTCGGGAGGTCGGGGTCGGGACCGTCGTCCGTACGGCTCGCGGCCCCGGTCTCGAAGTCCGTGACCTTGACGGAGCCGTCGGTGCAGACGAGGACGTTGTGCGCGTCGAGCGCGAGGTGGAACACGCCGCGCGAGTGCGCGTAGACCACGGTCTCGGCGACCTGGATCGCGATCGTCGTGGCACGCGGCGCGGAGAGCGGGCCGTCCGCGGCGAGCAGCTCGGCCAGCGCACGGCCGTCGACCCACTCGCCGACGACGTACGTCAGCCCGCCCTCCTCGGCGGCGTCGAAGACGCTGGCGATGCGGGGGTGCGTGAGCCGGCCTGCCGCGACGGCGGCGTCGAGGAACGCCGCCGTGCCCCCGGGGATCGCGCCGGGGTCGTCGAGGACCTTGACGGCGACCGGGCGGGCGAGCACCTCGTCGAGGCCGCGCCACGTCGTCGTGGCGGTCCGCTGCGCCACCACGCTCTGCAGGCGGTACCGCCCGGCGAGCAGCGTGTCGGGCGCAGCCGTCAGCTGCTCGGTCACACGGGCAATGGTAGGGCGACCGCTCGCCGGTGGCCGCGTTCCTTGCGGCCGGTATGCCGGTCTCACGCGTGATGATCTTCACAGAACGGGTCCGGCGCCGTCGGCGAGTGGCCGTACGGCAGAAGGGCGCACCCCCCGCATGGGGAGCGCGCCCTTCCGGGAGCGAGCCGTGTGTGTCCCTACGCCACGCGGCCCACGTAGTAGCTGTTCGACCAGATCGGCGAACGCTTGACGACGTCGCCCGAGCGCGGCGAGTGCCAGATCTCGCCGTTGCCGGCGTAGATCGCGACGTGGTAGATCGTGCCGCTCGAGTTGTAGGTGAAGATCAGGTCGCCGACCCGCTTCTCCGACTTCGAGACGTGGCGCAGCGCGCGGTACTGGTCGCGCGACGTGCGCGGCAGCGTCTTCCCGAACTGCTTGTAGACGTAGAGCGTGAAGCCCGAGCAGTCGAAGCGGCTCGGCCCGGTGGCGCCCCACTGGTACGGCTTGCCGCGGTGCGTCGCGGCCTCCTGGATCACGCGCTGGCCCAGCGAGTCGAGCGCCTGGACGAAGCCGGACGAGCTGACCGACGGGGCGTACCGCGAGGTGCCGGCGAAGCGCGCCTGGATGTACGTCGAGCGCTGCACCGTGAACGCGGCCCGGGTCTGGCCGTTGCTGTTCAGCGTGTGCGTCCAGCGCTTGGTCCACTGCATGACGCCGGCGGGCCGGGTGTAGATCGCGACGGTGTGCCCGCCGACGGTGCGGGTGCTGGTGGAGAGCGTGAACGTGAACGTCACGCCCGTGCCGACGGCCTTGCTGGCGCGCGCGGGCGACACCGTGATCCTGGTCGGGGTGGGCTCGGCGGCGACGGCCTTGGGGGCCGCGATGACGAGCCCGGAGAACGCCAGGCCGGCGGCGGCGACGGCCGCACCCGTCCGGACGCGGGCACGGCGGTGCCGGGGGAAGTTCAGGGGCATGCGGAGACAGATCCCTTCCCACACGCCGGCGAGGTCAGCTGTCGGGTTCGGGCTGGAAGGCTGCCCGGCCGGGGACGTGCGTCCCGGCTTCACCCCAAGGCTCGCTTCGTACGTGCGAGCCGACGGACCTGTGGGTCCCCCGCTCCTGCCCCATCGAGGTGGATATCGACGGGCGCCTGCGGCCGCGGGGCAGGATTAGGCGTTACGGCCGGGCGTCATTTCAGTTGTGCTGCCCCTCGGGGCAACCCGGGGGACGTTACGGAAGCGGCACCGGCATGTCCAGCCGGCGCCGCTAGGGTGCGACTCTTGTCACCCCGAAGAAGTCGCCCTGGTAGACGGGCTGGATGCGCACGACGGTGCCCGCGCGCGGCGCGGCGATCATCATGCCGGCGCCGATGTACATGGCCACGTGGTGGATCGACTGCGGGTTGGACCGGTCGGGGCCCCAGAACAGCAGGTCGCCGGGGAGCAGGTCGGCGATGCCGGGGTGCGAGCCCGCGAACCACTGCTGGCGTGACGTCCGCGGCAGGTTGAGGCCCGCCTGGCGATACGCCCACCCGGTCAGCCCGGAGCAGTCGAACCGGTCCGGCCCCACCGCGCCCCAGAGGTACGGCGAGCCGAGCTTGGTCTTGGCGGCGGCGATGGCGCGCGCGACGGTGTCGTTCGGCGGCGTGGTGTCGTCGCCGGCGAGCGCGCCGATCGCGGCGCCGTCGACGCGCGTACGGCCGTCGGTGACGCCGCCGCCCGCCGCGGCCTGCGCGCGTTCGGCCGCGGCCTGGGCCGCCGCGAACGCCCGCTGCGCGCGCAGCTCGGCGGCGATCCGCGCCTCCTCGGCGAGGCGCTTGACCTCGTCGGTGGCGGCGGCGAGCAGCTTCTTCTGCGTCTCGAGCGCCGTGGTGACGCGCTTGGCGGCGGCGGCGACCTGGCGTTCGAGCCTGACCTGCCGCACCGCGATCTCGCGCAGCTTGCCTGCGGCGGACTTCGCGTCGGCGAGGACCTGGCTCGACGAGTCGGCCTCGATGCCGTCGCGGCGGAGCACGGCGTTGACGTTGGCGATGCGGCCGAACGCGTCGTGCAGCGTCGGCGCCTCCATGACGGAGGCGTAGAGCGTCATCGTGCCGCCGGTCATGTACAGCGCGCGGACCCGCGTGGCGAGCGCCTCGCTGTCGGCGTCCGACGCCTCGCGGGCGCGGTCGAGCGCGGCCTCGGCCTGGAAGCGCTCCGCGACGGCGGTCGCGAGCTCGTCGGTGGCGGCGTTGTAGTCCTCGACCGCGATCGCGGCCTTGAGCTCCAGCTCGTCGACCGACTTGCGCAGCGCGGCAGCGCGGGCGCGCGCCGTGCCGAGGTCGGGGTCGGCGTGCGCGGTGGCCGCGCCGCCCACGACGAGCAGAGCCGTCGCCGCGAGGACCGCGACGACCCGGGTCCGTACGGTCACACGGCCCGCCCGCGCGAGGAGGCGCCGACCTGGGCCCACGTGCTGGTCTTCTTGGTGCGGTACAGCAGCAGCGTCGTGGCTTCCTTCTCCACGCGCAGGCTGACGACGCCCTCGGCGTCGACCTTGAACGTCTTCTTCACGACGGTCGCGCCGTGCTCCTCGGCGGTCTCGACGGCGGCCTTGTACGCGGCGGCGACGCTCTTGGTCTGCGCGTACGCCTCGGCGCCCTCGGACGCGGCGGCGCGGGCGGTGTCCTCGACGCCGATGCGCGCGGCACCGACGGAGACCGCGTCGAAGCAGAGCACCGAGAAGACGAGCAGCACCATCGTGATCTTGGTGAAGTAGCCGACGATGACGCCGCCGCGGTCGTTGCGCATGGACGAAGAATCGGACGGAACGGCGCCCGCCTTGAGCCGACCGGGCTAGCAGGACGGCGCGATCGGGTCACGATCCGCCGCGCGACGGCGGCGCCGTTCGCCCGAGCCCTCTAGCGACCCGCCCGCCGCCGGACCAGCGCGACCATCGCGTCGACCTCGGCGATGCGCATCTGGCGCGCGGAGACGACGTAGAGCACCCCGCCCACCGCCACGGCGGCGAGCAGCCCGACGACGGCGCCGGTGAGCGCGCCGCCGAGCGCCGTACGGACGATCGCCTCGACGCCGTACGCCGCCACCGCCCCGATCCCGCCCGCGACGAGTGTGCGGACCAGCGTGCGGACGACGCGCCGGCCGTCGAGCCCGCCGAGCCTGCGGCGGAGCAGGTGCGCGAGCAGCAGGGCGCCGACGACGTACGACACCGCGTAGCCGGCCGCCATCCCGACCACCAGCGCGGAGCCGTCGAGGCGGGTGGCGAGGACGACGACGGCGAGGACGTTGACGCCGTTGACGGCGTAGTTGACGAGCGCGGGCGTCCGCGAGTCCTCGAGCCAGTAGAAGACGCGGGCCAGCAGCTGGAACGCGCTGAACGGCAGCAGCCCGCAGGCGAACGCCACCAGGACCCGCCCTGTCAGCTCGGCGTTCTCCACGGTGAACGCGCCGTGCGCGAACGCCGCCACCGCCACCGGCCGCGCGAGCGCCACGAGCCCGAGCGCGCCGGGCACGAGGACGACCGCGATGAGGCGGAGGCCGTGCGACAGGTCGGCGCGGACGCGGGCGACGTCGCCGGAGACCGCATGGCCGCTGATCGCCGGCGCGAGCGCCGTGATGACCGACACCGCGACGATCGCGTGGGGGAGCGAGAAGAGCTGGAACGCGTACGTGTACGCCGAGTAGCCGCCCTCCAGCGCGCCCGTGGCGACGCGGACGATGACGAGGTAGCCGAGCTGGTTGGCGACGACGTACGCGAGCACCCAGCCGCCGAGCTTCGCGAGGCTGCGTACGCGCGCTGGGTCGAGGCGGCGGAACCGGAAGCGGAACCCCGCCTTCCGCAGGAACGGCACCAGCGCCAGCGTCTGCGCCACGATGCCGAGCGTCGTCCCGATGCCGAGCACGAGGAACTGCACGCGCGTCAGCCCCTCCGCCGTCGGCGGGCGCGGCCCTGGCAGCAGCACGAACACGAGCAGCGTCGCGACGACGACGACGTTGTTGAGGACGGGCACCGCCATCGGCGCGCCGAAGCGGCCGCGGGCGTTGAGGATCGCGCCCATCGTGGCGCCGGCGCCGTAGAACAGGATCTGCGGGAGGAACAGCCTGAAGAGCGCGGTGGCGAGCGCGGCCTGGTCGCCGTCGAGGCCGCCCCCGTACGCCCGCACGATCCACGGCGCCAGCAACTGGCCGAGCAGCACGCACGTGAACAGCGCCACCAGCACGAACGTCAGCAGCCCCTGGGCGAACGACTCCCCGTCGTCCGCGTCCTCCTTCGCGGCCTGGACGAGGGGGCGTACGACGACGCTCGTGAGGACGCCGCCGAGGAGCAGCTCGTAGACGACGTTGGGGAGGGTGTTGGCGACGTTGTACGGGTCGGCGACAGTCGAGAGGCCGAGCGCGCCGGTGACGGCGGCGAGGCGGAGGAAGCCGGTGCCGCGCGAGGCAATGGTCCCGAGCGCCATGACACCCGAGGAGCGTGGGAGGTCCGTGCTGCCGTCGGCCCGGCTCATGCGGGCTGGGGCTCGCGCTCCGGCTCGGCGTGCCTGCCGCCGCGCTTGGCTCGGCGGCGCCGCTGCACCAGCCTGGTCGCCGACGCGAGGACGAGCAGCCCGAACGCCACGCCGGTCACCGTGAGCGCGACGGCGCCGTACGCCGTCGAGCGCACCCGCAGCGTCGTGCCGACCCCGAGCCGCGCGCCGTCCTGCGCGAGCAGCTCCACCTTGATCGGGAACAGGCCGCCCGTCGTCGCGCGGCCGGTGATGGTGACCGTCGTCCGGCCCGGCGGGATCGCCACCTCGGCACCCATGCGCGACTCGTACCGCGCGTCGTCCTCGATCTCGAGGCGCTCGTTGGAGTCGAGCCGGACGCGGACGCGCACCATCTGGCCGAGGTCGTTCTCGAACGTCAGCGGGATGCCGCCGCTGCGCCCCGTCATCGTGATCGGGCCGCCCGCGACGACGCGGAGCGCGCCGAGCTGGCGTTTCAGGCCGCTCTCGACAGAGCCGGTGAGGCGGTACCCGCCGGCGGCGTTCTCCGCCCAGGCCGAGGAGACGGCACGGAGCAGCGCGTCGTCGTACTGCGCCAGCTCCTCGGGCGCGCTGTTCGGCTCGGTGAGGATGCCGCGGACGCGCTGCAGGCTGCGCCGCAGGGAGATGACGCGGCTGACCTGGCGTGGCTCCAGGAGGCCGCCGTCGGCGGGCGCGCGGGTGCGCGCGGCGCCGCTCGGCTCGCCGTCGAGCACCGCGCCGAGGCCGACCGGCGTGAGCCAGGGGACGTTGCGCATCTGACGCAGCAGCTCCGCGGCGAACGGGCGGAACAGCTTCCACTCCCGCGGCGGCGCGAGCACGACGTCGCGGACCTCGCCGGGGCGTTCCATGGCGGCGATCGCGCTGTCGGCGAGGAACCGCTGCACCGCGACCCGCGCGCCCTCCTCGCCCGTCTTCTCGCCGACCCAGCGGTTGAGCTGCGCGTCGGCGACCAGCGCGGTCATCGACCCGAGCGCGCCGGGGACCAGCGGGGTCGAGGCGGTCGGCGTGAAGTTGAGGACCTCGGACAGCGGCAGCGCCGTCTCCGGCACGACCACCCCCTTGACGCCCTGCGCGGCGAGCACCGACTCGACGGCGGGGGAGAGCGTCGGCCCGGGCGGCCAGGCGAGCGTCGTCGCGCCGGTGATGCCGAGGTCGCGTTGCAGCACCTCGCGGCCGAGCCGGAACGCCGCGCTCGCCGCCTCGCCCTCCACCGCGAGCGCGCCCGCCGACGTCGTCGCGAGGTCCGGGTCGGCGTACGGCAGCGGGATGACCGTGGCGTCGCGGAGCGCCGTGCGGGCTTTGTCGAGCCAGGCGCGGGCGGCGTCGTTGCCGCTGCCCTCGGCGCCGCGGACGGTGTAGCCGCCGGCCATCCGGCGTACGGAGTCGAGCAGCTCGGGGTCCACCGCCCACGTCAGCGGCATCGGGCTCGCGTCGCCGAGGCGGAGCAGCGTGTTGAGCCTGCCGTCGCGGACGGACGCGGCGAGGTCGTCGTCGTAGAAGTCGCTGCCCAGCGCGCGATGGGTCGGCTCGACCAGCGGCCAGACCATCGCCACGTTGAGCTTGGGGGCGGCCTGCGGCCACCAGACGACGTACGTGTCCATCGCGCCGACCACCTCGAAGCGCGACCGGACCTCGATGCGCATCGGGTAGACGCCGTTCGTGGTGGTGTGGTCGAACGGCAGCTGCGCCAGCGGCACGTCGAACTCCAGCTCCGCGGTGCCCTTCGGCGCGAGCTCCCCGGCGGGGACCTCCTTGTCGGCGACGCGGGTGCCGAAGCGCGCGGGGGTGCCGCCTGCCGCGATCGACGAGCGGCCGCGCAGCTGCGACCCGAAGCGCAGGCCGGCCTGGAGGTTGAGGATCGGCTCGCTCGTCGTGCTGACGGCGCGGGCGCGGATCACGAGCTTCGCCGACTCCGGCGTCAGCATGCCGGTCATGCTCGCGACGTCGACGCGGACGTCGGTGCGTTCCGGCGGCTGCTGCGCGGCGTGTCCGGCCAGCGCGGTCGCGGGGCTCAGCGTCGCGGCGACGACCGCGAGCGCGGCCAGCAGCCGGGCGCGCCTCAAGCCGAGTCCGCGATCAGAGCGGGGACCTTCTCCACGAGCGCGCGCTCGTCGGCGTACGCGAGCCGCTCAGTCGCCTCGGCGAGCGGCACCCAGGCGACCTCGGCGACCTCGATGTCCTCGTCCGAGAGCTCGCCGGCGACGCGGACGAGGAGGTAGTGGTGGACGGTCTTGTGCACGCGGTGCCCGTCGGCGACGAACCAGAAGTCGATCGAGCCCAGCGGCGCCACGACCTCGCCGGTGATGCCGGTCTCCTCGGCGACCTCGCGCACCGCGGCCGCCTCGGGCGACTCGCCCTCCTCGAGGTGACCCTTCGGCAGCGACCAGAGCAGGCGGCCGCGCCGGTCGATCCGGCCGATCAGCGCAACGGACGCGTCGTCGCCGCGCCGGTCGAGCACGATGCCGCCGGCCGAGGTCTCCTCGACGCGCTGCATCCGGCGCCGCCGGGGCGCCGGCCTGCTCGACGAGGACGCTGGCACGCCCCCGATCCTATGCGCGTGTCGTCCTGTTCCCAGGGCCCCGCCCGCGTGCCTACCCGTCCTGGTCGACGAAGATGTCGGGGAGCCGAGTGGAAAGCCGGTACTTGATCTTGCGGCCGTCCGTCGTGGTCACGAGCACGGTGGCCCAACCGTCGCCGCGCTCGAGGATCTCGTCGTACCAGAGCTCGTCGCCCGCGGTGTCCGCGGTCCCCGCGATGATCGTCATGGTGTCCCCCGCTCCTTCCGAGCCTCGCGCAGTCTCAGCAGTCCCGAGTAGAGGGTATGGCAGAGCGCCACGCCCGGTGCGACGTCGACATGCGGGTCGAAGGCGTTCTCGCGCCGCGTGTCCACGCAGACGAAGCCGACGATGTCCCAGATGTCGGGGTCATCGGGGATGCGCCCGCGCACCGGCCACACGATGGTGGCGTGGTAGGGAAGCTCGTCCGCTGCGATGACCTCGTCGGTGAGGTGCGAGTTGCGGTAGCCGCGGCCGAGCGCACCGGGGAGGTCGTTGCAGAAGAAGTGCTCGTGCCCCTCCTTGAGGACGAGGCGGAAGTCGGTGTTGTCGTTGACCCAGTCGATGCTCGTGTGGCTACGGCCGCCCGGCGAGCCGCTGCTGCGGCAGACCGTCTCGACGGCGAAGTCGGGGTGTCCCGGGGGCGCGTGCACAGTCTTCACCGTCACGCGGCACGGGGTACCGGTGGCGATGCCGTACATCTCGGCCAGGTGCCCGAGCGCGTCCTTCACGCCGAGCACGAACGCCGCGTCGCCGCCGCCCGCGAGCAGCGCGCGGGTGGCGTGCGACACCGCGTCGACGGCGTCGGCGAGGCGGGGCAGGGCGTCGGATCTTCGGGCTCTCCGCGCGCACCGCGCCGCGAGGCGGGCGTAGCGGGCGCCGAGGCGGACGTTCCAGAGCAGCAGGCCGGTCGCCAGGGCGCAGACCCAGAGCGCGAGGAGCGCGCGCGGCACGTCGGTGCCGGCGGCCAGGGCGGTCGCCGCGCCGAGGAACGACGCCACGGCGAGCAGGTCGGCGACGGCGCCGAGGCTGCCGCGCATGGCGCGGACCCCGGCGTACGTGCGGTGCAGGGCGGTGTCCAAGAGCCGTTCCCCCGTCTCGATCGACTGGGGAGGACGCTAGAAGGGGGGTGTGACAGAAATCAGAGGCGGGCGGCGAGCGGGTCGTCGCGCCAGGCGCTCTCGGCCAGCCGCCGTACGTCGATCGCGCCCGGCTCGACCAGCGGCGCCACGACCGCGCCGGTCATGGCCAGCAGGTCGTCCGTACGGATCTTCAGCGCGGTGCTCCCGTCGCCGGTCGCCGTGAACACGACCTCCGACTCCCGCAGCGCCGCGTCCGCCACCACACGCACCGACGACGGCAGGCCCACCGGCGGCACGAGGGACGGGTGGCAGTCGGTCACCTCGGACACCCGCGCCGGGTCGAGCAGCCGTACGCCACGAGCACCGGCAGCCCGCGCCAGCGCCGTCGTGGCGGGCACCGCGCCGGGCGGCACGAAGGCGGCGACCACGCCGGGCCCCGCGGCGTACAGCCGCACGGCCACGCACGACGACAGCGGCACGCCGAGCGCCTCTGGCAGCTCGACGGCGTCGTCGATCCGCCGCCGCAGGTGCACGATCTCGTGCAGCACCTCGGCGCCGAGCAGCTCCCTGGTCAGGTCGACCGGTCCGCGCACCGTCTCTCCCCGGTTCTCTCCGCCAACCTACGGCGGGTCCGTGCCCTCCGGAACCCCCGGAAGGCGGACAGCGTCCGCTACCCGGTCCGGCGGCGGTCCAAACCACTCGCCGGACGCCGTACGCTGACTCCCCGTGTCCAGACTCACCGAGGCCCAGCGGTCCGCCGTCGCCGAGCTGCTGCGCATCGCGC
Organism: Frankiaceae bacterium; assembly: GCA_035556555.1. Taxonomy (GTDB): domain Bacteria; phylum Actinomycetota; class Actinomycetes; order BP-191; family BP-191; genus BP-191. The sequence continues at coordinate 98,926 of DATMES010000022.1, read as the reverse complement.
CGGTCGCCGACGACCTCGGCCGCCGCTTCGCCGCCGCGCACCGCCGCCTGTACCTCGTCGGCGGCTCCGTTCGCGACGCTCTCCTCGGCCGGCTCGGCGACGACCTCGACTTCGCGACCGACGCGCTGCCGGAGGAGGTCCTCGGCCTGGTCAAGGACTGGGGTACGACGTGGGAGACGGGGCGCGCGTTCGGCACCATCGGCGTGGCGCGCGGGCCGGTCCGCTGCGAGATCACGACGTTCCGCGCGGAGTCCTACGACCCCGGCTCCCGCAAGCCCGAGGTCCGCTACGGCGACTCGCTCGACGGCGACCTGCTGCGCCGCGACTTCACGGTCAACGCCATGGCCGTCGCGCTGCCGGACCACGAGTTCGTGGACCCGTTCGGCGGCCTGGCGGACCTCGCCCAGGGCGTGCTGCGGACGCCGGGTACGCCGGAGGACTCGTTCGGCGACGACCCGCTGCGGATGATGCGGGCGGCGCGATTCGCCGCGCAGCTCGGTTTCGCGCCCGACCCGGGCGTCGTCGCGGCGATGGCCGGCATGGCCGAGCGCATCGCGATCGTGTCCGCCGAACGCGTCCAGGTCGAGCTGTCCAAGCTCCTCCTCGGCCGGGAGCCCGTACGCGGGCTCATGCTGCTCGTCGACACGGGCCTCGCGGAGCACGTCCTCCCCGAGCTGCCCGGCATGCGCCTCGCGATCGACGCCGTGCACCAGCACAAGGACGTCTACCTGCACTCCCTCGCCGTGCTGGAGAACGCCATCGCGCGCGAGACCGAAGGCCCCGACCTCACGCTGCGCATGGCGGCGCTGCTGCACGACATCGGCAAGCCGGCGACCCGCGAGATCGGGCCCGACGGGGTGTCGTTCCACCACCACGAGGTCGTCGGCGCCAAGCTGGCGCGCAAGCGGCTGCGCGCGCTGAAGTACCCGAAGCAGTTCACCGACGACGTCTGCCGGCTCATCGAGCTCCACCTGCGCTTCCACACGTACCGGATGGGGTGGACCGACGCCGCCGTACGCCGCTACGTCACCGACGCAGGCCCGCTGCTCGACCGGCTGCACAAGCTCGTCCGCTCCGACTGCACGACCCGCAACGTCCGCAAGGCGGAGCGGCTCGCGGCGTCGTACGACTCCCTCGAGGACCGCATCACGGAGCTCGCCAAGGCGGAGGAGCTGGCCGGCATCCGGCCCGACCTCGACGGCCGCGAGATCATGGAGATCCTCGGGATCCCGCCGGGGCCACTGGTCGGCAAGGCGTACCAGTACCTGCTCAACGAGCGCATGGAGCGCGGCCCGATCCCGCACGACGAGGCCGTCGCCCTGCTCAGGGAGTGGGCGGCCGGCCACCTGCCCGGCTGACCGCCGGCTCCCCTCGTTCCCTGGAGCTCAGCCGCCGGTCTCGTGCATGCTGATCTTCAAAGAACGGGCCCGCGAGCGGTGGCGCGTGGACGGGCGCCTAGTCATTTGTGACCAGGCAAAGCCACCCGCGTTGATCATGCAGCGCAGGGCCTAACGGACCGATAGTGGGCGATGTGGCAGAAATGTCCGCCGCCCGCACCGCCGGCCTCCTCGCCGCGGTGCTCGCCGCGACCGCGCTGACCGGCTGCAGCCTGACCTCCGTCAAGGACGAGAAGGTCGCGCTGCAGGGCGTCCGCGACGCGGTGGTCCTCTCCGCCGGCACCGAGCGCCCCGCCCGCGACGGCGACACGCTCGCCAAGGGCGACGAGGTCCGTACGAAGGCAGGCGGCACGGTCACGCTCGTCGTCCGCGACCGCCGCGTCGTGCTCGGCGGCGCCACGTCGGTGCGCGTACCCGACGGCGCCACCCTCGACCTCACCCGCGGCGCGGTCCTCGTCGACCGCCGCGAGGGACCCGGCCTCACGCTCCGCGCGGGCGACACCACCGTCGACAACGTCGGCGCCGGCGCCCTGCGCGTCGAACGTTCGTTCTCCGTCCTCGTCGCCGCCCTGTCGGCCCAGGCCCGCGTCCGTACCGCCACCGGCCCGCGCCTCACGCTCGCGCCGCTCTACCAGGTCGTCGTGGCGGGCCGAGCGCTGCCCGCCGACGCGCCGCCGCTGCAGCTCAAGCGCGACGCCTGGGAACGCGACGTCGTCCCCGACGTCGTCACCGACGACGAGCGGCTCAACGACCTCGCCGAGGGCCTCGACGGCCCCGGCGCGCCGGCCGTGCCCGCGGCGTTCACGCCGGGAAAGGGCGCCAGGACCAGCGACCTCGTGCTCGCCGAGGCCATCGGCCGCGCGGCAGGGGACGCCGGCGCCGCGGCCGAGGCCCGCAGGCTCCGCGGCAGCGGCGGCTCGTGGGGCGTCGTGGCCCGCCTGCTCGACACCTCAGCCAACGCCGTCGGCACCGCGCTCTCCCAGGTGCTCAACGGCGTCCCCGCCACCGACGGGTCCCCGACCACCGGCCCCGGCGGCACCCCGGGCACCGTCGCCGGTCCCAGCGCGCAGCCAGGCGTGACGCCGAGCCCGACCCCGGGCCGTCCCGGCCCCACGCGCCCGCCGACCAGCGGCCCGCCCACGAGCCGCCCGCCGACGTCCGGCAGCCCCACGAGCCCGTCCGAGACGCCGAACGCCGTGGAGCAGCTGTTCAGCGCGCTGCCGACGCCGCTGCTGCCCGACCTGGGGCTGTGACCGCGACGTACGCGAGCGCCGTCAGCCCGTAGCCGACGGCGATGACGGTGAGGACGGCGTACGACTTCCCGCTGTCCGGCAGGATCAGCGCGGCGACGGTCGCGGCGGAGACGAACGTGACGTTGAAGAGGATGTCGTAGAACGCGAACACCCGGCCGCGGTACGCGTCCGCCACCGACTCCTGCACGATCGTGTCGACGCAGATCTTCGCGCCCTGCGCGACGAGCCCGAGCAGCAGCGCCGCCGCGAGGAACGCCGGCTGCGTGTACGGGAAGCCGAGCGCGATCTCCACGACGCACGCGGCGGCGAGCAGCCCGACGATCCAGGCGTCCTTGCCGATGCGGCGGACGGCGTACGGCGTCAGCACCGCCGCCGTCAGCACGCCGATCGCCGACGCGCCGAGCACCTGCCCGAGCCCGTCGAGACCCGCGCGGAAGAACCCGTCGTCGGTGAAGTAGTTGCGGTACAGCAGCAGCGTCGCGACGGTCGAGAGGCCGTAGAAGAAGCGGTGCGCGGCGATCGCCAGCAGCGCGTACGCCGGGTGCTTGCGCTGCCACACGTGCCGCGCCCCGGCCGCGATGCCAGACAGCACCGCGCGCATGGCGGCCCGCGTCGAGACCGCGTCGGGGTCGGGGTCGGGGCCGAGCAGGTCGGGGTGCATGCGGGAGGCGAGGTACGACGACAGCAGGTAGAACGCGCCCGCCGCCAGCACGATCCCTGCCGTCGTGGTGACGTAGCCGACGCCGTAGCCCAGGGCGCCGCCGAGCACGGCCATGACCGTGCCGGAGGTGGTGGAGACGGAGTTCGCCATGACGAGGCGCTCGTCGTCGACGACGTGCGGCAGTGCGGCCGACAGCGACGACAGGAAGAACCTGTTGACCGAGAGCACGGCCAGCGTGGTGACGTAGAAGACGGGGCTCTCGATGCCGGCCGCGACCAGCGCCGCGACGACGAGGATCAGCGCGGCGCGGACCAGGTTGGCGCGGACGAGGATCGTGCGGCGCCGCCACCGGTCGATGAACACCCCGGCGAACGGCCCCACCACCGAGTAGGGGAGCAGCAGCGTCGCGAACGCCGCCGCCGTACGGCCCGGCGTCGCCTGCTTGTCCGGCGAGAACAGCACGAACGACGCCAATGCCACCTGGAACACGCCGTCGGCCGCCTGGGCCGACAACCGGGTCGCCCAGAGGTCGAGGAAGTCGCTGTGCCGCAGGACCGCGACGAGGTCCGGGGGCAGGCGCACCACGCAAGATGACCACAAGGGGCCATAGCGGCGCATCCCAGACCCACGGACGATGTCGGCATGGAACAGGACCGCAGGCTGCGCGCGGCGCTGCTGCCGTACCAGCCGCGGCTGCTGCACGACGTGCTGGACTCCCTCGACGTGGCCGTCGTCGTGCTCGACGACACCTGCCGCGTGCTCGCCGGCAACGTCGCCGCCTCCCGACTCCTCGGCATCCGCCGCGGCCGCCGCGAGGGCGACGCGTCCGTGTCGACGATCACGTCGATCGCCGACGAGAGCGGCGACGAGCTCGACCCGACCGACTACCACGCGTGGCGAGACCGCGCCGCGGCGGGGCAGGGTCTGACGGTGCGGGTGTCGTACGAGGACGGGTCGGCCCGCTGGTTTCACGCCACCGCCCAGCTCGTCCCGGGCGCCACCGACGACGCGCTCGTCTGCCGGTACGCCGACGTCACCGCCAAGCGCGAGCTCGAACGCCGCGCTGCCGCGGCCGCCGACCAGGCCGCGCGCGCCGAGATCGACCTCGTCGCCGCGGAGAAGCGCGTCGCGCTGCTCGAGGAGCTGCTCGTCTACGTCACCACGCGAGGGGCGTAGGACTAGCCCGCGCTCGATGCGCTCAGTGCCGTAGCGCCGGCGCCCCTGGCTTCGGGGGCGCGGCCTCCAGGCGGGCGTACGCCAGCCGCTCGGCCGCCGTCTCCGTGCTGACCCCGGCCGCGTCGGCGGCCTGGTAGATCTCGGTCAGCGTCTCGCCGATGCCGGTGAGGCCGCGTTCGACCTGCTCCTGCGACCAGCCCAGCGCCTCGTAGCCGATGAGGTGGATCGCGCCGCCGCCGTTGATGACGAAGTCAGGGGCGTAGAGGATCCCCGCCTCGCGCAGCAGGTCGGCGTCGGAGGGGTCGGAGAGCGCGTTGTTGGCCGCGCCGGCGACGACCCGGCAGCGCAGCCTCGGGATCGTCTCCGGGGTCAGCACGCCGCCCGTCGCGCAGGGGGCGAACACGTCGCACTCGGTCTCGATGTCCGTGGCGGGAGCGACGACCTCGACGCCGAGGGTGTCGTACAGCGCCTCGACCCGCTCCAGCGTGACGTCGCTGACGATGACGTGCGCTCCCGCCTTGACGAGCATCTCCGCGAGCGGCGCGCCGACCGCGCCCGCGCCCTGGACGAGTACCCGCTTGCCGGTCAGGTCGGGGTCGCCGTACGCGTGCGCCACGCTCGCGACGATGCCGTGGAAGCACCCGACCGCGGTGTCCGGCGCGCTGCTGCCCGAGCCGCCGTTGTCGACCGAGCGGCCGAACGCGAACGGCGTCACCTCGTTGAGCGTGTCCATGTCCGCGGAGTTGGTGTTCATGTCCGGGCCGGTGCGGTAGTTGCCGCCGAGCATGTGGACGTTGTGCGCGTGCCGCAGCAGCAGCCGCCGCCGCGTCTCAGGGTCGAGGTCGCCGGGCACCGCGATGACCGACTTGCCGCCCCCCATCGGCAGGCCGGCGACGGCCATCTTCAACGTCATCGCCTCGGCCAGCCGCATGGCGTCGAGCAGCCCGTCGGCCGGGGTGGCGTACGTCTTCATGCGCGTGCCGCCCGCGCCCGGCCCGAGCCGGGTCGAGTGGATCGCGATGAACATGTAGGCGCCCGACGGCTCGTCGTACGCCGTGAGCGCGAACTCCCCGCCCCAGTCCCGCAGGACGTTCTCCACTGTCAGACCCTCCACGAACGACGCCGTTGTCGCTCGCGCAGGCTACAGGCAGTGCGCTACCGCGGCCCGAGCTCCCACTCGCCGTCGATCCAGCGCACGTCGTCGGCGAGCAGCGGCTGCATCGTCGTACGCCACCACTCGTCCTGCTTCGGGTCGTCGGCGAGCGCCATGTACTGCTCCTTGCTCGCGAAGCGCACGGCGACCACGACGGTCTTGCCGTCGTCGCCGACGAGGATGTCCTCGCCGACGTAGCCGGGTGCCTCCGACTCCGCCTCCCACGCCTTCGACGCCGTACGCAGCTCGTCGAGGCTGCCCGTCAGGGTCGCGATCATCACCGTGCCGTACATGGCTCCTCCCGGGTCCGGATGCCTCGCACTCTGCTCCTCGCTGCACCCGGCGTACACCCTCGGGTTTCAGCCCTTCGGCTCCTTCGGCGGGGCCGCCTTCGCGGGGGCCTTCGGCGGGGCGGCCGCCGCGGCGACGCCGGCGGGCTCCGGCTCCTGCGCCTCGCGGCCCCAGCGCGCGAGGAGCTTGCTGAGGTCGACGCCCATGACGTCGGAGCCGATCTGCAGGCCCTGGGTGACGTTGTTGGCGACGGACTTGGACAGGCTCGACGCGCCGTCGGTGGAGATGACCGTGAGCTTGTCGATGCCGGCGATCGGCTCGGCCGCGGCGCGCACGATGTCAGGCAGCACCTTGACCAGCAGGTCGAGAACGGCGGCCTCGTCGAAGTTCCTGAACGCCTCCGCCTTCTTCGTCAGCGCCTCGGCCTCCGCGCCACCGCGCGCCTGGATCGCCGCGGCCTCCGCGTCGCCCTCGAGCTTGACGGCGTCGGCGATCGCGCCACGGCGGGCGCGTTCGGCCTCGCCGCGCTTGGCGCCCTCGATCGCCTCGGCCTCGGCCAGCGCCGCGCGCCGCGCCCGCTCGCCCTCACCGGTCAGTCGTGACGTCTCGGCGTTGGCCTGCGCGGCGGCGATGGTGGCCTGCCGCTCGGCCTCGGCGTGCGCGATCGTGGAGTTCTTCGCGGCCTCGGCCTGCTGCTCGATGCGGTACCGCTCGGCGTCGGCAGGCTTGCGTACCTGCGTGTCGAGCTCGCGCTCCTTGAGGGCCGCGGCGCGGACCGCCACCTTCTCCTGCTCGGCGAGGACGTTCTGGTCCTGCGCGGCCTGCGCCAGGGGGCCCGACGCGGCGGCCGTGGCCTGCGCGGCGTCGGTCTCGGCCTGGATCTCCGCCTGCTTCAGCGCGAGCGTCCGGTTGGCGATCGCGATCTGCTCCTCGGCGCGGATCCGCTCCTCCTCGGCGGCCTGCCGCGCCTTCGCCTCCGCGATCGACGCCTCCATCTGCACGCGCGCCGCCTCGGGCCTGCCGAGGTCGGCGAGGTAGTTGCCCTCCGCCTGGATGTCCTGGAGCTGGAACGTGTCCAGCGACAGCCCCTGGTTCGTCAGCGAGGTCTCGGCCTCCTCGGCGACCGCCGAGGCGAACGCAGCGCGGTCGCGGATGATCTCCTGGATCGTGAGGCGGCCGACGATCGCGCGCAGCGCGCCCGCGAGGACCTCCTGCGTGAACGACTCGATGCCTTCCTGCTGGTCCAGGAAGCGCTGCGCGCCCGCGCGGATGGCGTCCTCGTTGCCGCCGATCTTGACGATCGCGACGCCGTCGCAGTCGCACTTGATGCCCTGCGCCGACAGCGCGCCGCGGATGCCGACGGGGATGCGCCGCGACGAGAGATCCATGATGTGCAGCCGCTGGACGAAAGGCAGCACGAACACGCTCGCGCCCATGACGACCTTCTGGCCGCTCATGTCCGTCGAGATCAGGCCGGTCTCGGGGTTCTTCACGGCCTTGCCCTTGCGGCCCGTGATGATGAACGCCTCGTTCGGGCCCGCCACCTTCACCCGCCGGATCAGGAGCATGCCGACGAGCAGCAGCAGGACGACCGTGCCGATGATCGCGCTGGTCACTGGGTTGGCGAACAACAGACTCACCATGCCTTCTCGGGCTCTCTACGTGGGCGTCAGGACGCCGGGGTGTCGGCGCGTCGTACGACGACCGAGGACGACGACGTCACGTCCGTGACGACGACGCGGACGCCGGCCGGGATCGGCTCGGCGGCGCGGGCGCTGACCTTCATGTTCTGGCCGGCGTACGTCACGCTGATCTCGCCCAGGCCCTCGGCGGGGATGCGCGTGACGACCGTGCCGGTCTGGCCGGCGAGGCCGCTGGAGGACACCGGCGCGTCGGTCGGCATGTTCATGAGGCTGCGGGTCATGAACAGCGCCACCGCGCCGACCGACAGCCCGCTGGCCAGCCCGCCGAGCGCGGAGACGCCGGGGCCGGGGTCGGCGGTGTAGATGATGAGCGCCGCGCCGAAGCCGAACGCCGCGAGGAACGCGCCGATGACCGGCGTCGACAGGATGCCGCCGCCGTCGAGGTCGAACGCGTCGAAGATCGAGTCGAAGATCTCGCCGACGGCCATCGAGATGACGAGCAGCCCCAGGCCGATGGACCCGATGACGATGTACCCGATCACGCCTGCGCACCCCCTGCCGGTGCACACGACCGGCGCCAGCGCCGGACGATACGCCCGTAACGCCCGTTCCGTGAGGGGGATCGCCCCAACTGGGGATGCGTGGCCCTCCCGCGCGTGCTCACGGGCATCCCAAGTTCGGAGAAGTGACGGCCTCGCGTCTACGGGCGGAAGGCGTCCGTCCCCGGAGCAATCTGCGGATCGCGGCGGAACGCGACGGACTTACGTGTCGTCGTGGTCGTGCCGTTTGCGCCGGTGCGGTGTTTGGTGAACTCGACCCGTGTTCCGATGAGGACGGCGAACCCGCTCCACAGGAGGATCGCCAGCACGATCGCTACCAGCGGCCAGTTCGGAGACTTGATCAACAGTCCCAGGCCGCCGCCGCCGCCGGCAGCCGCCACAGCTACACGCCTTGCGTTCCGTCTCATCGTGACCTCGTTCCGCGGCCGTCCGGTCAGGACGACCGCTGCCTGCTCTCGTTTCCGGCGACGACCTGTGCGGCAGCGACGATCGACCTGGCCAGATCCGTGGCCTTGATCGCGTAGAACTGCTGCCCGCGCGCGCCGCCCTCGCGCAGCGTCGGTTCCACCACGCCTGCGTCGACCAGTCGGAGCAGTACGGCGCGGACGACGCTGTCCGCGAGTCCCGTCCGGCTGGCGACGCGCCGGGTCGTCACCAACTCGTGCTCTGCCTCGATCGCGGCTGCCGTCGCCAGGACGTTGGCGAGGTGGCGATTGCCGAAGATCGCCGCGGACAACGGCGTGGCTCCGACCGGGGAAGAGGTCACTGGCATAGAGTAGAGCGTTTAGCGATTCACGTCACTGGTCGCATCTATCACTTGTCACGCTACGCATCAAGCGCGAACGCACCGAGGCCCGGCTCCCACGTGGGGAACCGGGCCTCGGTGACGTTGCGGGCTACTCGCCGTTGACGAACGCCTCGGTCAGCGTGCGGCACTCGTCGTCGCGGTACTGCTCCGGCGGCGACTTCATGAAGTACGAGGACGGGCCGAGCAGCGGGCCGCCGACGCCGCGGTCCTTCGCGATCTTGCAGCAGCGGACGGCGTCGATGACGACACCCGCGGAGTTCGGGCTGTCCCAGACCTCGAGCTTGTACTCGAGGTTCAGCGGCACGTCGCCGAACGCCCGGCCCTCGAGGCGGACGTACGCCCACTTGCGGTCGTCGAGCCAGCCGACGTAGTCGGACGGGCCGATGTGGACGTTCTTCTTGCCGATGTCGTGCTGCAGCTGGGAGGTGACGGCCTGCGTCTTGGAGATCTTCTTCGACTCCAGGCGCTCGCGCTCCAGCATGTTCATGAAGTCCATGTTGCCGCCGACGTTGAGCTGCATCGTGCGGTCGAGGATGACGCCGCGGTCCTCGAACAGCTTCGCCAGGACGCGGTGGGTGATCGTCGCGCCGACCTGGCTCTTGATGTCGTCGCCGACGATCGGGACGCCCGCGGCGCGGAACTTCTCCGCCCACTCCGGCGTGCCGGCGATGAAGACGGGGAGGCAGTTGACGAAGCCGACGCCGGCGTCGATGGCGCACTGCGCGTAGAAGCGCGCGGCGTCCTCGGACCCGACGGGCAGGTAGCAGACGAGGACGTCGGCCCTGCTGTCCTTGAGCGCCTGGACGACGTCGACCGGCTCCGCGTCCGACTCCTCGATCATCGACATGTAGTACTTGCCGAGGCCGTCGAGGGTGTGGCCGCGCTGCACCTCCACGTTGAGCGGCGGCACGTCCGCGAACTGGATCGTGTTGTTCTCGCTGGCGCTGATGGCCTCGGAGAGGTCCCGGCCGACCTTCTTGCCGTCGACGTCGAACGCCGCGACGAACTCGATGTCCCGGACGTGGTAGCCGCCCAGCTCGACGTTCATCAGCCCGGGGACGCGCGACTGCGGGTCGGCGTCCCGGTAGTACTCGACGCCCTGAACGAGCGACGAGGCGCAGTTGCCGACGCCGACGATGGCGACGCGTACCGAGCCCATGAGTGCTCCCTTTTGCTATCGGTGGTGAACTGGGTCAGGCCTGCTTGGTGCGTTCGCTGGCGATGAGCTCGTTGAGCCAGCGAACCTCGCGCTCGACGCTCTCCAGCCCGTGCTCCTGGAGCGCGAGCGTGTACGCGTCGAGCTTCTCCCTGGTCCGCGTGAGGCCCGCCCGGAAGCCGGCCGAACGCTCCTCGAGCCGGTTGCGCCGGCCCTCGAGGATCCGGATCCGCGTCTCCGCATCGGTCTGCGCGAAGAACGCGAAATGCACGCCGAACGTCTCGTCCTCCCACTGGGAAGGACCGCCCTCGGCGAGCAGCTCCTGGAAGTGCTCCTTGCCCTCGGCCGTCAGCTTGTAGACGACCTTGGCCCGGCGCCCCGGACCGACCACGCCCGCGGTGTCCTTCGTGATCCAGCCGTTCGTCTCCATGCGGTTGAGGCACGGGTAGAGCGAGCCGTACGAGAAGGCGCGGAAGTGGCCGAGCATGAGGTTGAGCCGCTTGCGCAGCTCGTAACCGTGCAGAGGGGACTCGTGCAGGAGGCCGAGTACGGCGAACTCCAGCACCATGGTGCGTCCCTTCTCGTCACGGTCCGTTCACGTTCCGATACATCGAGTGGATGTATCGGCTCGATATATCGGACCGTATGTCGCGGCGTCGGCGAGTGTCAACTCGAACGCGCGTGTCGCCCCGCGATGTCTTGACCCCGATGAGAGCCCGCACGCTGTATGCTGGACTTACACCGGAGTTCAGCCGGATTCCTACGGGAGCGGAGTGAGGGTCGTGGCGACGCAGGCTCGGGTACGCACCGACGAGGCGCACCGCCGTACGGTCACGCTGAGCACCGCGGACATCGCCCGCTTCCTGCAGGACACCCTCGGCTCCGCGCTCACCGCGCACATCGCGGGCGTCAAGGACCCGAAGATGGTCGTCAAGTGGGCGGCAGGCACCACGACGCCCGGCGCCGAGCGGGAGAAGCGGCTTCGCGCGACGTACCAGGTCTTCCAGCTGATCCTCGAAGCCGAGGACGAGTACGTGGCGCGGGCGTGGTTCATCGGCATGAATCCTCAGCTCGACGACGAGGCGCCGGCCGACTGCCTGCGCGAGTCGCGGTTCAGGGACGTCATGGCGGCAGCGAGGGCCTTCTTGTCGGGTGGCTGACGCGGTCGCGGTCACGCGCGCGCCGAACGGGGGTCTCTGGCGCGTGGGTCGCAATCCCGACCCTCTCCTCGTCGTGCCTCCGAAGACCCATGACCTTCGCGCCAAGCGGGTGGGCAACCGCTTCGACATGCCCGGCGTCGGGGTCCTCTACTTCGCGACCCGGCTGGAGGGCTGCTTCGCGGAGCGCTGGCGCGCTTCCGTCCCAAGGCGTCGCTCGCGGCACTCGTGGCCGAGGAGTGGGGAACCGCGAACGTCCTCCGCCCCGGCGCCGTCCCTGCCGGCTGGCGGCACCGGCGTACGGCGGTCCGCGTGGGCATCCACCGCGGCTACGAGTTCCTCGACGTGGACGACCTCGCCACGCACCAGGTGCTCACCCGCGAGCTCGCCCCGGGTCTCGCGTCGCTCGGGTACGCCGAGCTCGACACCGGCGTCGTACGCGGGCCCGACCGGCGGGTCACGAGGCTGCTGGCGCAGTGGGCGTACGAGCAGGAGAACGAGGACGGCTACGGCACGTTCGCGGGCATCGGTATTGCTCGCGGCTGAGCACCGAGTGGACCTGCTGGGCGGTCTTTCCCGGCGTCGAGCTGACGCTGCGCGAGGCGGTGCCGGTCGAACGCGAGATGAAGCCGCTCGCGACGGTCGCCGAGCGCCTCGGCCTCCAGGTCTTCTGAACGCTCCAGGTGACCGCTCGACGCGGCGGTCGTAGCCTGGACGGCGTGTTGCGGACGCAGCGGGCGGTCATCGACTACGGCCTCGCGCGCCGCGCCACGCTCATGGACCTGTTCGCCGGCCGCGCGTCCACCCTCGACGTCTGCGACGCGCACCCGTACCTGCTCCGCGCGGCCAGGTACCACGGCGAGCCCACCGAGACGCCGTGCCCGGTCTGCAAGAAGGCGCCGCTGACGCACGTCACCTACACGTACGGCGACGTCTTCAAGGAGACGAACGGCCGCGTCCGCGCGACGAGCGAGCTGGCGGCGCTGGAACGCGAGCACACCGAGTTCACCGTGTACGTCGTCGAGGTCTGCCGCGAGTGCGGCTGGAACCACCTCGTCACGTCGTACGTCCTCGGCACCGACGGTCTCCGCGCCCGCCGCAAGTCGGCGCAGCGGGGCTGACCCCCAGCAGCGGCGCGCCACACCCTCCTTCCTTGCAGTCCACCAGCCGGTCTCGAGCGTGGTGATCTTCAAGGAACGAGCGGCCCGGGCCAGGCCGGGCGCGACGAAACCGGACAAGCCGGACAGCAAGATCACGAACGCGTGACCGTCGGCGCGGCGCGCGATTGGTGATCTTGGTCGAAGGGGACCATCCCCTCACCATGAGTGCCTCTTCTTCGACGACGGCCGGTCGCGCGCGCCCAGCCAAGAGCCCGGGCCGGATCCGCACGCGCTGGCAGGCGATGAGCCTGCGGAAGCGCCGCATCATCGCGGTGATCGTCGCGCTGTTCTTCCTCGGCTTCATCGGGCTGCTCGGCGCGATCTACGCCGCCGCGCAGATCCCCCTCCCCGAGGACACCGCCAACGCCCAGGCGACGGTCATCGAGTACTCCGACGGTTCGCGGCTCGGCCAGCTGGCCAAGGAGAACCGCGTCGACATCCCGCTCAAGGACGTCCCGCAGCACGTCCGCGACGCCGTCCTCGCGGCGGAGGACCGGGGCTTCTACGAGCACTCCGGCATCTCGTTCACGGGCATCCTCCGCGCGGCGTACCAGGACGTCCGCGGCGGCGGCGCGCGGCAGGGCGGCTCGACGATCACCCAGCAGTACGCCCGCAACGCGTACCTGTCGCAGGAGCGCACCTTCGCGCGGAAGTTCCGCGAGGCGATCATCGCGGTCAAGCTCGAGCGCAAGCACTCGAAGGACGAGATCCTCGAGTGGTACCTCAACACCATCTACTTCGGCCGCGGCGCGTCCGGCATCGAGGCGGCGTCGCGCACGTACTTCGGCATCCCCGCCCGCCGCCTGTCCGTGGAGCAGGGCGCGGTGCTCGCCGCGCTGATCCGCTCGCCCGAGGGCGGTGACCCCGCGGTCAACCCCGAGGTCGCCGAACGCCGCTGGAAGAACGTCCTCGACGGCATGGTCGAGACCAAGAAGCTCGAACGCGCCGAGGCCGACGCCGCGAAGTACCCGAAGATCGCCGAGCGCAAGGCCGCCGGCAAGGACAGCAAGGGCGGCAACGGCCCCATCGGGTACGTCGTCGACGCCGTCCGCCGCGAGCTGATCGCCAACGGCTTCACCGAGTCCGAGGTCTACACGGGCGGGCTGAAGGTCCGTACGACGATCGACCGCCGCCGCCAGGCCGCCGCGGTCGAGGCCGTGCACAACGTCCTCACCGACCCCGCGAAGGACCCGCGCGCGGCGCTCGTCGCGGTCGAGCCGGGCACCGGCAAGGTCGTCGCGATGTACGGCGGCCGCGACTTCGGCGCCAAGGGCGACAAGTCGTTCGTCAACTACGCCACCAACCCGCGCCAGCCGGGGTCGGCGTACAAGCCGTTCGTGCTCGCCGCGGCGCTCGCCGACGGCATGAGCCTGAAGAGCACGTTCGACGGCAGGTCGCCGCAGAAGTTCGGCGACTACGAGGTCGACAACTTCGACAACAAGTCGTTCGGCCGCATCGACCTCGTCGAGGCGACGGCCAACTCCGTCAACACGGTCTACGTCCCGCTGGGCCTCGACGTCGGCGTCGACGAGGTCATCGACACGACGCACCGCCTCGGCATCCCCGACTCGGTGGACTGCCAGGACAACCGCGACGCGTCGCTGTTCCTCGGCACCTGCGACCAGAAGCCCGCCGACATGGCGGCGGCGTTCTCGACGTTCGCGGCCAAGGGCGAGTCGGCCGGCTGGCACCTCGTCGAGAGCGTTCGCAACGGCAAGGGCAAGCGCCTCTACCGCGCCAAGGTGGAGAAGACCGAGGCGCTGTCCGAGGGCGAGGCCGCCGACGCCGTCCACGCGATGCGCGCCGTCGTCGAGCAGGGCACGGCGCGGTCCGCGCAGATCGGCCGCCCCGCCGCCGGCAAGACCGGCACGACGCAGGACAACACCAACGCGTGGTTCTCCGGCTTCGTCCCGCAGCTGTCGACGACGGTCTGGATGGGCTACGAGGTCGCCGACGACGACGGCACCGGCAAGCGCGGCATCCCGCCGATGCGCAACATCCACGGCTACGGCGAGATCACCGGTGGCACGCTGCCGGCGAAGATCTGGCAGACGTTCATGACCGCGGCGCTCGAAGGCGTTCCTGTCGAGGACTTCCCGCCGCCGGTGTTCGGCGGCAAGGCCAAGAACGCGTCGCCCAGCGCGACCGCCACTCCCTCGGAGACACCCAGCGAGACGCCGAGCGAGACGCCGACGCCGAGCGTCACGGTCACCGTCGAGCCCACCGTCGTCCCGACGCTCGAGCCGACCAAGACGACCGGCACCGGCAAGCCGGACCCGAGCCCCTCGCAGACGTCGGAGCCGAGCCCGTCGCAGAGCCAGGTCGCCAGTCCGGCGGCGACGGGCGACCCGCCGTAACAGGGCGTGGCTGACAACCCGTCGATCTGCTGCGCGACGCCCCGGACGGCACCTCGCCGCGTTGTCGGAGCCCCCGCTAGCGCTGCTATCGGAGACTCCTCCGCCTTGCGACGCACCATCCCGGACCCCGTTCGCGGCGATCACGGGTTGCCAGACACGCCCTCCGCGCATGGCACCGGGCCGCGCCGTACGGCACGATGCCGGACATGGCCAGCGACGGCGTGACCGCACCCTCGCGGACCGACCCGTTCCTCCGCGACGCGGCCACGCTCATCGGCGGCCCCGTCGGGAAGCACGCGCGGTTCGGCGCGGCGCGGTTCTGGACGCCGGTGCGCATCCTGATCGTGCTCATGATGCTGACGTTCACGGCCGGCTTCTTCCAGAAGCTGCCGTGCAGCGGCCACGCCTGGGCCGACCACTACCAGTACACGCGGCTCTGCTACTCCGACGTGTACGCCCTCTACTTCAGCGAACGCATCAACGAGGGCGCCGTCCCGTACGTCGACCACCCCGTCGAGTACCCCGTTCTCACCGGCGGCATCATGTGGGCCGCCGGCACGGTCTCCGACGACGCGTCCGACTTCTACGCCGTCACCGCCGTCATGCTGCTCGTCGGCGCCGTCGCGACCGTCGTGCTCACCGCGAAGACCGCCGGGAAACGACGGCCGTGGGACGCCGCGCTCGTCGCCGTCGCGCCGGGCATCCTGCTGCACGGCACCACCAACTGGGACCTCGCCGCCGTCGCCCTCGGCGCCGCCGGCATGTGGGCGTGGAGCAGACGGCTGCCCGCGTTGTCGGGGATCTGGTTCGGGCTGGCGATCGCGACGAAGTTCTACCCGGGGCTGTTCCTCGTCGGGCTGTTCTTCCTCTGCCTGCGCGCGCGGCGGCTCGTCGACTGGTTCCAGGCGGCCGCCGTCGCCGGCATCACCACCGCGCTCGTCTACCTGCCGGTGATCCTCACGGCGCGGACGTTCGAGGTCGACTCGTGCAAGGACGACGCGTCGGTCGTCGCGCTGCAGCCCGCGTGGCAGCGGTTCTTCACGCTGAACCGCTGCCGCGGCGCCGACTGGGACTCGATGGCGTTCGCGTTCACGCACGTCTTCGAGGACAAGTCGATCAGCGTCTCCGACCTCAACCGGCTCACCGCGTACCTCGCGGTCGCGGTCGTGCTGCTCGTGGGCGCGCTGACGCTGTTCGCGCCGCGCCGGCCGCGGGTGCCGCAGGTGCTGTTCCTCCTCGTCGCGGGCTTCCTGCTCGTCAACAAGGTCAACTCGCCGCAGTACACGCTCTGGCTCATCCCGCTCGCGGCGCTCGCGCGGCCGCGGTGGGGCGCGTTCCTCGCGTGGCAGTGCGCGGAGATCCTCGTGCTGTTCACGCGCTTCTACTACTTCGTCTACAACGCCGACGCCAACAAGGGCGTCTCCGGCGACTGGTTCGTCAGCGCGGTGCTGCTGCGCAACGCCCTTCTCGTCATCCTCATGGGCCTCGTCGTGCGGGAGGTGCTGCGGCCGTACCACGACGTCGTACGCCGCGACGGCGAGGACGACCCCGCCGGCGGAGTGCTCGACGGCGCCCTCGACCGGCGAGAACGCGCGGCCGCCGCGCGGGCACCCGCGCCGGCATGACCGCACGCCGTACCCGCTCGGACCGCGGGGTCCGCGTCAGCGCGGCGACCGCGATGGTCGAGGCGCTGCCGATCTGGCTGGCGTCGCGGCTGGCCGTCGCGATGGCCGGGCTCGCCGGCGCGTGGGTGCTGCAGGCGCGCAAGGCGCAGGACGTGCCGTCGTGGCTGGAGATCTGGCAGCACTGGGACGCCGACCTGTTCGTCAAGGTCGCGGAGTTCGGCTACCCGCCGACGACGGCGTACGCCGACCGCACCGAGGTCGACTTCCCGATGATGCCGCTGGCGCTGCGCTTCGTGCACCTGTTCACGGGCAACTGGACCGCGGCGGGGCTCATCGTCGCGCTCATCGCGGGGGGCGTGGCGGCGTGCGGGCTCTACCACCTCGCCGCGTCCGAGTGGGGGCCCGACGCCGGGCGCCGCGCCGTGCTCTACCTCGTCTGCTTCCCGTACGCCGTCTTCCTCTTCGCCGGGTACTCCGAGGGGCTCTTCCTGGCGTTCGCGACGACGGCGTTCGTCATGGCGCGCAAGGACAACTGGATGGCGGCGGGGCTGCTTGCGGCGGGGGCGGCGTTCACCCGTGTCCTGGGTCTCTGCCTCACGGCCGGGCTGATCGTCGAGTACGTCGTGCTGTCGTACAAGACCGGCGGCTTCCGCCGGATCTTCCGGCCCGCGGTGCTGTGGCTGGGCGCGCCGTTCGTCTCCGTCGCGCTGTTCGTCGTCTACCTGTGGTCGCGGACCGGCATGTGGGACGCGTACCAGGACGCGCAGGAGGACGGCTGGCACCGGCACACCGCGTGGGTCACCGAGGGCTTCCGCACCGTCTTCGACGCCGCCAACAACGGCAACCAGTCCGGCGAGTACGCCTGGTCATGGCGCGCCGAGATGCTCGCTGTCCTCGGCGGCGGGCTCGTCTGCCTGATCCTGCTGCTGCTGCGGCGCTGGGGGGAGGCGACGTACGTCGGCACGTCGGCGTTCCTCCTCGCCGCGCAGAACTACTACGCCTCGTCGGTGCGCGCCGCGCTGGTGTGGTTCCCGCTGTACCTGCTGCTCGCGCACGTGACAGTCCGCCGCGAGTGGCTGCACTACGCGGTCGTCGGGGCGTCAGCGCCGTTGATGGTGGTGTTCGTGCTCGTCTTCAACCAGGGCCGCTGGGTCGGCTGACCCTGCCTCCTGCGCAAGCGGGAGCCGTATCCATCCTGGGGGTGGGCGACACGGGCGGGCGTGCTCCGCGCACGCAACTTCCAGTGCCGCTCCGCACGAGCAGGGCCGGCACGCACTGCAAGCTCGTGCGGCGACCCGGGTACACGAGCAACCCTGTGGCAATCCGCCGCCGGCATAGCTGCGGCACAGCACTCTCCGGGCTCGGACGTTCACCCAGGATGGCAACGGCTCCGGGTTGCGGGCCGTGCGGCGAAAAAGCGCAAAACGCACCCCGAAGTGCGCGGCGCCCCGTCAGAGCAGGCCGACCCGCACCTTGAACAGCACGACCAGCGCCTCGACGCCGTGCCGCCAGGTGATCTTCTTGCCCTCGGCGCGCGTCCGTGACCGGTACGTGATCGGGATCTCGAACGGCCGGATGCCGCGCTTGAGCAGCTTCGCGGTCAGCTCGGGGTCGGCGCCGAAGCCGTTCTCCTTGATGCCGAGCTCGCGGTAGAGCGGCAGCGGGAGCAGCTTGAAGCACGTCGACAGGTCGGTGATGTAGGCGTTGAAGAGGATGTTCGCGGCGGTCGTGACGCCGCGATTCCCGAGGACGTACCAGTACGTGTACGCGCTCGTCCCACCGAACACGCGGGTGCCGTAGACGACGTCGGTCTCGCCGCCGAGGACCGGCTCGAGCAGCTTCGGGATCTGCTCCGGCGGGTACTCGAGGTCGGCGTCGTAGACGAGCAGGTAGTCGCCGGTCGCGTGCGCGGCGGCGGTGCGGACGGCGGCGCCCTTGCCGCGGTTGCGCGGGTGCGTCGCGATGGTGATCCGCGGGTCGGCGCCGGCGAGCGCGGCGACCTTCTCGGCGGTCCCGTCGGTGCTGCCGTCGTCGACGACGACGAGCTCGACGTCGCACGGGAACTCCACGTCGAGCAGCCGCTTGGCGGCCAGCTCGACGGTGCGCGCCTCGTTGTAGACGGGCATCAGGACGGACAGCTTCACGGAAGCGACGATAGCGGCGATCCCCAGCGCGGCGTCGTGGCGGCGGTCTGGTGGAATCCCGTAGATGGGACGACACCGGGTGCCCTTTCCATCCTGACGGCGTGGTTGGCGCCGGCCTCAGTCGTTCTTTGAAGATCACTACGCGTGAGACCGGCTGCTGGGCTGCAGGGTTGGGCCGACGCGGGTGCGCGGGCGCCGCTCGTCCGGGGTCGACCGCCGTTCTTGTGGTGGTCCAGCGCCAAAGGGGCTCCTGCCAGCACGATCCAGGCCCAGCGCGAGCCAGGATGGAAAAGGCTCCGGAATCCCCGTTACGGTTGGTGGCATGGCTACCGTGCCGCGTGGCGCAGCCTGGTGCTCGTCGTCGTGGGCGTGTTCGGGTGGGTGACGGTCGAGTACGGCTGACACCCGTGGCGGGCGCTCGGCGGCGTCGTTCTCTGTCTCGTGCCGATCCCCGTGTTCCTCGTCCGGCACCTTCCCGCAGAACGCGTGCAACGGAGTCGCGAGGACGTCGCGGATGACGTCGGCGACGACTGACCCGTCCGGCGAGCGCTACGTCCTCGCCGAGTGGAACGTCGGCGAGGTGACCGTGCAGCGCATGGTCGCCGCGGGCGCGCGGTGGGTCGTACGCCGGTGCGGTCCGGGGGACGAGCTCCACGCGCACCCCCGAGCAGCTCTACGGCCACCTCGCGCTCGTCCACGGCATCCTCGCGGACACCTCGGCGACGCATCGGGAACGGTCCGCGCAGCACCGGCTCGCCCACCTCGCCGGCGGTCACCTTGACCGCTGACCGGATCCGAGTCCGGATCACCGAGAAGCCCAGGGCGCGATGGGGCCTCGGCCTCCTCTGGCTGGTCGTGGGCGAGTACCCGAACAACGTCGGGGACGACCGCGTCACCGTGACGGTCGAGGACCGGGAGCTCGGGGGTCGGTGGACGATCCCGGTGCGGTCGGTCGAGCGCGCGGAGTACGTCCGCGACCTCGTCCTGGAGGCGGCGCGCACGTTGTCGGACGCCGAGACGGACGCGTGGACGCGTTCGGGGAGGTGGGCCACGCTCCACGAGCCGCGGCCCACCGATGACACGGTCCCGTAGACGGCACGGTCAGCAGGAATGACCCCATTGGGACCGAGTTGATCCACCAAAACTGCCCTCTTTCCGCGAACGGCTGAATCGCGCCGCATGACGCATTAGCGTCCGCGTTCTTGTCGGTCGCCATCAGTCCCATAACGGGGGTTCGCCCATGCGTGTTCGTCGTGTGCTCGGTGCCGTCACCAGCGCCGCTGTCCTGTCCACGGGGCTTGCCGTGGCGGTGCCTCAGGTCGCCCGTGCCGAACAGGCCGAGCCGGTCGACGAGTCCCACGACTCGGTACGACCGGACGTCCCGGCGGCGCAGGTCCTCGCCCGGATGACGGGCAAGCGCGTCGAGGTGTCGGGCGAACGCAGCGAGACGGACACCCTGTGGGCCAACCCGGACGGGACGTTGACCCGTCGGACGCACACCGCGCCCATCCGCGTCAGGGACGCGGCGGGTGAGTGGCAGGACGTCGACGCGACCTTGATCAGGGACGGCGCGACGGTGCGGCCGCGTGCCGTGCCGTTCGAGGTCCGCTTCTCCGCGGGTGGCTCGGGCGAGCTCGCGTCGTTGAGCGACGGGAAGCACAGGTACGCGCTGTCGTGGCCGGACGCGCTGCCCGCGCCGGCACTGGACGGCCCTACGGCGACGTACGCGAACGTCGCGCCGGACACCGACCTGGTCGTGACCGCGACGCGCGGCGGCTTCGAGCAGTTCCTCGTCCTCAAGGCACGGCCGACCCGCCCGGTGGCGTTCCGGCTTCCGGTCTCGCTCACCGGGCTGACGTTCGGTCGCGGGCCCGCCGGTGAGATCCGGCTGCGCAACCGCGGCGGCGACCTCGTCATGCGCGGCCCCGCGCCGACCATGCACGACGCGACGATGGACGCTGCCGGACGTCCGACGCGCGAGAAGGCGCTCGGCGTGAAGGTCACGACGTCCGGGCGGCGCGAGATGGTCGTCGCACCGGACCCGGCTTGGCTGGCCGACCCGGGTACGCGGTACCCGGTGGTGCTCGACCCCGCGACGACGCTGGCTCGCGCGTCCGACACGTACGTCGAGTCCGGCGGCAGCGCCGCCACGAACTTCAACGGCGCCACCGACCTCAAGTTCGGCGCGCGCAACACCGGCTCCGGCGTCGTGGGCATGCGCACGTTCATCACGTTCCCCACCACGGGTCTGGCCGGGAAGCACATCCTCACCGCCAACGTGAAGGTGTGGAACTGGCAGTCGAACTCGTGCACGACGAACGCCACGTACATCGAGCCGGTGACGAGCGCGTGGAACCCGGCGACCGTCACGTGGAACAACCAGCCGACCGCCCCGGGCCCCTCGGTCGCGTCGACGTCGTCGATCTACGGCAACACGGGCTGTCTCACCGCGAACTGGCTGGAGTACTCGGGGACGGGCGTCCGCGACCTCGTGCAGGGCTGGGTGGACGGCACGACGGCGAACTACGGCGTGCGGTTCCACGCGTCGGAGACGAACACCATCTCGATGCGGCGTCTCACGTCGGGTGACGCGACGTCCGGCAACCCGCCGGCGCTCGAGGTCACGTACAACAGCTACCCGCCGTCCCCGATGGGGCGTTACGTCACGCCGTCGCAGATGGGCGCGCCGGACAACACGCGGTACGCATCATCGACCACTCCGACCCTGGGCGCGATGTCGTGCGATCCGGACGGAAGCTCCACCCGGATCGACTTCGAGGTCTGGAACTCGACGAAGAACGTCCTCATCGCGTCGAACTCCACAACCGACCCGCCGGTGCCCTCGTGCACGGCGAGCCGGTGGACGGTCTCTCCGGCGCTGACGAACGGGACGACGTACTACTGGAGGACCCGCGCGCACGACGGGACGGACTACTCGAAGAGCTGGTCGAGCTGGGTCCCGCTCGTCATCGACACGACGGCTCCGCCGGCTCCGAGCGTGGCGTCCACGACGTTCACGCAAGGCAGCTGGGTCACCGCGACCGCACCGGCGACGACGTCGTACCCCTTCACGTTCGCCGCGTCGCCCTCGACGGACGTCGCCGGCTACTACTACTCGATCGACGACCCGAACGTGTCGACGTTCACGACCAGCACGAGCGCGTCGGCGCCGGTGTCGGAGGGCTGGCACACGCTGCGGGTGCAGACCGCGGACCTGGCAGGCAACCGCTCGGCCGTGACGACGTTCACCTTCGGGCACGGCCACCTCAGCGTGACCTCGCCGACCGACGGAGCGCGCACGTCACAGCACCTCACGCTGGCGGTTAGCGCCAACCCGGGCGTCGGGACCCTGACCTGGCAGCGGATCAACGCGGCCGGCAGCACCGTGGCGCTGACCCAGTTGAAGGACACCAACGGCAACACGGTGACGCAGCCCATCACGATCACCGGTGGTGTCGTCCCGACGCTGACCTGGGACGTCGAGACGGAGCTCGGCAGCGAGCCGGACGGGCCGATCCGCCTCACCGCGGACGTCCGCACGACATCGGCGCCGACGGTGCCGGTGGCGACCCGCACGATCTTGGTCACGTACGACCGGAACGACTTCGCGATGGTCAACGCCACGTCGTCCGCCGGGCCGGGTGTCGTGAACCTCGTGACCGGCAACTTCCAGACGTCCGCGACGGACGCGACATTGAGCGCGCCGGGATCCGACCTGCAGGTCGGCCGCACGTTCAACTCGCGTGACGACAACGCGGGAGCCAACGGTCCGTTCGGTCCCGGCTGGGTCATGAGCGCACCGGTCGAGTCGGCAGGCTCGAACTACACCGGGCTGGCGATCGACGGCACGACCGCGACGTTGTCCCTGGTGAGCGGCGACACTCTCGGTTTCGTACGTCCGACCACGACCGCGACCGCGTTCACGTCGGAGTACGGCGCCGAGGACCTCGAGCTCGTGGACGCGACGTCGGCGTCGCCGCAGCGTTACGACCTGACCGACCTGGAGGGGAACGTCACGTCGTTCACGAAGCCGGGAACCTCGACGAAGTGGGTCCCGACGGCGGTCGTGCGGACCGGTGCCGGGTCGAACGCGACGAAGTACGCGTACGAGACGGTCACCGTCGGGTCGGAGTCCGTGACGCGCGTCACGCGGGTCATCGCGCCGCAGGTCGCCGGCCTCGGGGGGACGTGCGAGACGTCCCCGGAGACGGTGACGGGGTGCCGCAGCCTCAAGCTGACGTACGCCGCGTCCACGACGACGCCGCCGTCGTCGGGGCTGTTCGGCGACTACCCGCACCGCGTGCAGAAGGTCGAGGTGGTCGCCTACAACGGCGACAAGACCCCGACCGCGGGTATGGACTTCATCGCCGTCGCGCAGTACGAGTACGACTCCAACGGCCGGCTCGCGCGGGCATGGGACCCGCGGATCAGCCCGGCGCTCAAGACGGAGTACACGTACAACGGCGACGGTCAGATCGCCTCGATCAAGCCGCCCGCGGAGCGGGCGTTCACGTTCGCGTACGCGCCGCTCTCGACGGAGGCGAGCGGCACCGGGCGGCTGAAGTCCGTGACCCGGGACACGCTGCTGGTGTCGCCGACAACCGCGACGACGACCTTCGTGTACCGCGTCCCGGTCAGCGGCACCGGCGCGCCGTACGACCTCTCGTCCGGCGAGCTCGACCGCACCGGCCAGCAGGACCGGCCGACGACCGCGACCGCGGTGTTCCCGCCGACGACGGCGGCGACGTTCGGCGGCGGGTCGCTGCCGGTGCCGTCGTCGTACGACCGCGCGAGCGTGCACTACCTCAACCCTGCCGGGCGCGAGGTCAACACGGCCGACGCGAACGGCGGGGTCACGACGACGGAGCACGACGGCCGCGGCAACGTCGTGCGCACCCTGTCGGCGGCCAACAGGAAGGCGGCGCTCGACAGCAACCCGAGCGACACCGCCGCCGCGGAAGCGGCCATGGCGCAGACCCTCTCGTCGGTGACCGTGTACTCGACCGACGGGCTCGAGGAGAAGGAGACGTTCGGTCCCGAGCACCAGATCACGCTGACCGACGGCACGCTGGTCCGCGCGCGTGAGCACGTCGTGAACACGTACGACGAGGGCATGACCGGCGGCCCGTTCCACCTCGTGACGACCTCGGTGACGAGCGCACGGGTCGCGGGCGAGTCGGCCGACCGTACGATGGAGTCCCGTACGACGAAGACGGAGTACGGCACCAGCTCCGCGCAGTGGGAGCTCGGCCAGCCCACCGCGTCGATCGTCGACGCCGTGACCGGTGGCCTCAACATCACGACGCGGACGACGTACTCCGCCGATGGGCGGGTGCTCACGCAGACCCTGCCCGCCGGCGGCACGACGACGAACACGGCGGCGACGCGGGTGACCAGGTACTACATCGCGGGCACCGGCTCCGGTGACACGGCCTGTGACAGCAAGGCGGAGTGGGCGGACCTCGTCTGCTCGGTCGGCCCCGGTGGCCAGCCCAGCGGAGTGGCGCTGCCGACGGTGTACACGACGTACGACGACGTGTTCCACAAGCCGCTCGTCGTGACGGAGAAGGTGTCCGGCTCGACGCTGCGGACGACGACCACGGAGTACGACACCGCGGGCCGCCCGTGGAAGACGTCCGTCACCGCGTCGACCGGCACGACGTTGCCGACGGTGGAGACGTACTACGACTCGAACGGCCGGGCGACGGAGACCAGGAACCTCGACGGGACCGGTGCCGTCACCGACGAGGTCACGCGGGTCTTCAACGAGCTCGGTCAGCTCACGTCGTACACCGACACCGACGGGACCACCTCGACGACGACGTACGACGTCGCCGGACGGCCCGTCGCGACGTACGACGGCAAGGGCACGCAGACGCGGACCTATGACGGTGGCTCCGAGCGGCGCGGTCTCGTGACCTCACTGGTCGACACCCACGCGGGGACGTGGACCGCGACCTACGACACCGCGGGCACCGCGACCGTCGACTGGCCGAACGGGCTGCGTTCGACGACGACCGTGGACGAGACCGGGTTGGCGACCTCGCTGACCTACGCCGCGACGAGCGGCTGCTCCGGCGCGGCGTGCACGGTGTTCTCGGAGACCGTGCACGAGTCGATCCACGGCCAGTGGCTGGCACGGGCGTCGACGCTCTCGGACCAGGCCTACACGTACGACGCGGCTGGTCGTCTCACCGTCGCCGCCGACTCGGTGGCGGGCGCGTGCGAGACGCGGCGGTACACGTTCGACGCCGGCGGCGCGGGCAACGGCAACCGCACGAAGCTGGAGACGTTCGCTCCCGGGACGGAGGGCGCGTGCCAGACGACGACCGCGTCCTCGACGGTGAACTCGACGTACGACGCCGCTGACCGGATCACGACTACCGGCACGGTGTACGACGCGCTGGGCCGGACGACGACGGTGCCCGACGCCGACGCCCTCGACTCCGGTGCGCTGACCGTGGGGTACCACGTCAACGACCTGGTGCGGTCCATCGGCATCGCCGGCGGGGCGACGCAGACGTACACGCTGGACGTGGACCAGCAGCGCGTACGGTCGTGGACCGACGGCACGACGACGCGTACCAACCATTACGACGGCGACGGGGACAACCCGGCCTGGACGCAGGAAGGCGTCTCGCCGTGGACCCGCAACGTCGGCGGCATCACCGGCGACCTGGCGGCGATCTACAGCTCGGCGACGTCCGCGGCGGTGCTGCAGCTGACGAACCTGCACGGTGACGTCGTCGCGACCGCGACCACGTCGTCGACCGCGCTGGCGTCGACGGCGGAGTCGACGGAGTACGGCACGCCGCGCGGCGCCACCGGCACCCGCTACGCCTGGCTCGGCGGCAAGCAGCGCGCCGCGGACACGCCGAGCGGGCTGTCGATCATGGGCGTGCGCCTCTACAACCCGGCCATCGGAAAGTTCCTGCAGGTCGACCCCGTGTACGGCGGCAACGCCAATGCATACGTCTATCCGCACGACCCGTTGACCCAGTACGACCTCGACGGTCGCCGGTGTCTGTTCGGGCGGGCGTGGGGGAAGCGGACGAAGGGGAGGTGCCGAAACCCGCTCAACGCCGCCGGCCGTGCTCACGCGAGAGGCAGAAGAATGGCCGACGAGGGTGCAGCCATAGGCGCTGGTATCGGGACGCTCGTGGGTTCGAGGGCATGTGTCCCGCCCACCACCTTGTTCGCGTGTGGCGGGGGTCTCGTGATGAAGGCCGGCGGCGGAGCCACGATCGGGTACGGCGTCGGCTATGTCGGGGGTGCGACGATCAGCCTTCTCAAGGATGGGCGCAACATCGTCGCCAGCAGCGCGGGCAACACCGGGCGGTTCATTGGGCGGCTCCTGACGCCGCGCCGGTTCAGGTTCTTCTGAGGTCCGCGGAGCAGGCGGTCAGAGGAGTACGTGTCGGCCGCCTGCCTCTGGACCCCTCCGGGCGTCTCGCAGACAACCGGTGCTCCAGCCGCCGCTCCGACCGCGACGAGCACCTGGGGGTCGATCTGGCGGAACCGACGTCCTCGTGCCGGTCGCGCCGGACCCTCCGGGTCCTTGCATCGTTCGCTCAGCGGGGTCGATGCGGCCCGTGATCGACAGGACGCGCTCGACGAGCTGCTCGCCCGCGCGTTCATGGCGTCAGGATGGGCTAGGGAACGACGTTCGGCATGCCGCCTTCGAACGTCCCGGCCACCGGCTCCGCCACGCCGTGGACCCGGTCGGACGCCGTGAGGCGGAAGCGGAACGACATCCCCGGCAGCGCGGGGAGGCCGTTGGACAGGACGCCGTTCCACCTGACCCGTACGTGTGTCCCGCGGCCGGTGGCCACGGCGAGGATGTCGGAGCCGTCCTCGGTCGCGATGGTCGCCTTCCAGTCCGCCCGCACGGACAGCTCGGACGTCACCGTCACCTGCTCGGGCGCGCGGACGGGGGCACCCTGCACGTGCGGCTTGCCGAAGACCGGCGGCAGCACCCGCCACGGGAGCTTGCGGATCGACGGGAGCCGCCGGTACGCGAAGCCACCGGGGCACGCGGTCGTACCCAGGTCGCGGTGTCCCGGCATCCGCGACACGGTGACGCGCGCGCCGCGCGGGAAGCGGGGCGAGCCGGCCGAGGTCAGCGTCACGCGCTGCCGCGCGTCGACGCCCCAGCGCTCGTGCATCCACTTGGCGCCGCGGCCCAGGGCCGCGATGACGGCCCCGGGCGTGTCGACCTCGTCGTAGTTGCCGAGCAGCGAGATGCCGAGGGTCTGCGAGTTGAAGCCGGCCGTGTGGGTGCCGATGACGCCGCGCTGGAAGCCGCCGTACCGGCCCTCGTACACGGTGCCGAACCGGTCGACGAGGATGTTGTAGCCGATGTCGTCCCAGCCCCGGGACTTCGTGTGGTACGCGTACACGGCCCGGATGAGCCCGGGCGCCTCCGCGGCCGTGTAGTCGTTGCGGGTCACGGTGTGGTGGACGACGAGCGCCTTCGGCGTCATGTACGACACGCCGCCGGAACGCCAGCCCTCGTTCGCCCCCCAGCCGGGCCGCGTGACGACCTTGCCGAGGTGCGGCAGCTGCCACGACGTCGGCGGCTTGTCGTCGCCGGACGACGACGAGGCGGCGGGCGCGTCGGCGCCGACGAAGTCCACGCGGACGTCGGATGCCTTGCCGAGGAAGCGGAGGGTCAGCGCCTGGGCCCCGCGGTCGAGCCAGTACGGCTCGGTGCCCGGCCGGCCGCCGAGCTCGACCGGGTCGTTCTCGAGCTCCTCCCAGCCGCTGGTCGAGAGCGCCGAGACGGAAGGCGTGCCGGAGGCCCACGTCACGCCGGCGAGCACCGCGCCGGAGGGCACGGCGAACGTCCGCGTCAGCGGTGCGGTCAGCGAGCCGACGGCGACGCGCGCGAAGGAGAACGGCGCGGCCGACGACGTCGCGGGAACGGCGAAGCCGACGGCGAGCAGTGACAAGGCAAGAACGAGCCGGGCTGGGCGGCGGTACTGCATACGTGGATCCCCCCACGGTCGAGCGTGCGCGGAACCCTACTAACGCCGCCGACCCCCGGGAAGGTACGCGCCGGAAATGTCCGGAAAAACTCAGCGCGGCAGGCGGTCGCGGAGGAACGCGATGTCGTTCGCCTGGCCCTCTGCGCCGCCCGGCGTCTCGCAGACGACCGGCGCGCCTGCCGCCGCGACCACCGCCACGAGCACCTCGGGGTCGATCTGGCCGGAGCCGAAGTTCTCGTGCCGGTCGCGGCCGCAGCCGGCCGGGTCCTTGGAGTCGTTGGCGTGCACGAGGTCGATGCGGCCGGTGATCGACAGCACGCGCTCGACGATCCCGACGAGCTCCTCGCCGCCCGCGTGGGCGTGGCAGGTGTCGAGGCAGAAGCCGACGTCGTAGCCGTCGAGGGCGTCCCAGAGCCGCGCCAGCCGGTCGAAGCGGCGGGCCATCGCGTGGTCGCCGCCGGCGGTGTTCTCGATGAGCACCGGCACCGGCGACTCCAGGCGCTCGAACGTCTTGCGCCAGTTCTCGTACCCCGCCTCGACCTCGTCCTCGGAGCCGACGTGCCCGCCGTGAACGATGACGGCGGTGGCCCCGATCTCGGCCGCCGCGGCGCACTGGTCGGCGAGGATCTTGCGCGACGGGATGCGGATCTTGTTGTTGAGCGACGCGACGTTGACGATGTACGGCGCGTGCACGTAGAGCGTCACGCCGCTGGCCCGCAGCGCGGTGGCGTCCTCGCGCGGCTCCGGCTTCTTCCACCCCTGCGGGTCGCTGAGGAAGAACTGCACGAGGTCCGCCTCGCGCGCCTTCGCCTCGGCGACGGGGTCCTGGCGGTCGACGTGCGCCCCGATCTGCATGCTGCCCAGCCTAACGACGCGCCCGACGTTCCGATGGACGTGATCTTGGTTGCGTCTGTGCTGCCCGGGCGACACGGATGCGGCCAAGATCACGAAGAGCCGCGCGCCACGACCGGAGTAGCCCGGACGGGCGTACGACCCGTCCTCAGAAATACCCGATCACTGAGAGTGACGACGGCTCAACCTAACCACGTACCCAGGTAGTCCTAGACGCCAACGGAGAGAGAGGAGGGCTCGTGGACACGGAAGACCGGGAGGCGTTCGACGCTCTGGTCGACGTCCGTGCCGCGAGCCTGCTGCGGACGGCGTACCTGCTCACGGGCGACTGGGGACTGGCCGAGGACCTGCTGCAGACGGCACTGGTCAAGACCTGGTTCCGGTGGGACAGGCTGCGCGACAAGGACGCCGCGGAGTCGTACGTGCGTCAGGTCATGGCGCGCACGTACGCCACGTGGTGGCGCCGGAAGTGGCGTGGCGAGCTGGCGACGGGTGAGCTCCCCGACGTCCCCGCTCGCGACGCGTACGCCGACGTCGACTCGCGGCACGCTCTCCGCCGCGCGCTCGCGGAGCTGCCGCCCCGCCAGCGCGCCATCGTGGTCCTCCGGTTCTACGAGGACCTCTCGGAGGCGCAGGTCGCATCGCTCCTCGGGTGCAGCGTCGGGACCGTCAAGAGCACCGCGTCGCGGGCGCTCGTCCGGCTCCGTGGCCTCGTCGGGGACGTCCCCGGCGCCTCCGTCCTGCCCGTCCAGCGGGGCGTGGAGCGAAGGGAGCAGCCGGCGTGAACGACATCCGCAGGGCACTCGACGACCTCGTAGGCACGCCCCCCACCACCATCGGTCGAAGGGGAGCAGTCATGAGGCGCATCGAACGAGTGCACACCCGCCGCCGCGTCGCCACGCAGGCCACGCTCTCGGCGTTCCTCGTCGCGTCGGTCGCGTTCGGCGCGACGCAGGTCATCAGCACGACGCCCGCCGGATCCGACTCGCTCATCGTGGAGCCGACGAAGAGCCCCAAGCCGGTCGCGGTCAAGACGCCCAAGGCGGACCCGACGACGACGCCGAAGCCGAAGCCCACGGCGAAGAAGACGGAGAAGCCGAAGCCGACGTACGCGCCCGACGAGCCGAAGCCGACGTACGACGAGCCGGACAAGCCCGAGCCGACGTACACGAAGGACCCGGACGAGCCGAAGCCGACGGAGTCCAAGCCGACGGTCACCGGCGACCCGCTGCAGGTCGAGTTCTGGCCGTACACCGACGCCGTCGCCGGCCAGTCGATGGACTGGAAGGTCAAGGCGTACGACGGCGCGGGCCGCCTGCTGCGGATCGAGGTGCAGTTCGGCGACGGGCAGTCGAAGGTGTACGAGCCGAGCGAGGCCTGCGGCTACGGCACCAGCGTCAAGCAGTTCTTCTCGCACACGTACGCCAAGGCCGGGACGTACACCGGCAAGGCGACGGTCACGACCGGTGGCTGCGGCGCGGAGACCGAGACGAAGTCGGTCTCGACGAGCGTCAAGGTCATCGCCGAGGGGACCGGCAACGGCCCCGCGCAGCCGACGGTCTCCGCGAAGCAGACCGCGACCGGGATCTCGCTGTCCGGCGCCGACGCGGACGGGTTCGTGAAGAAGTTCTACATCGACTGGGGCGACGGCTCGCCGGAGTCGTACGTCGGCCCGCGCTCGCTCGACTCCTGCGTCGACGGCCAGGGCTCCCAGTGGAACACCGGCGCGGGCCGCTCCTACGCCGAGCCGGGCACGTACACCGTCACGGTCACCGTGATGTCGGTGAACTGCGACGCCGGCCAGGGCCAGACCAAGAGCATCACCCTCACGATCACCGTCTAGTACGCGAGCCGCGAACGCCCCTGCCACCCCCCCGGCGGGGGCGTTCGCACGTGCTCACAACCTTTCCGCCACCCTGGGGCATCGAAGCCGGTGACGGAGGGGGCTACACAGGTGGCACGGCGGGAGGCGTTCGACGCCATGGTCGACGCGCACGGCAGGGCGTTGCTGCGGACGGCATTTCTGCTGACCGGTGACGCCCACCTCGCGCACGACCTCCTGCAGACCGCGCTCGTGAAGACCTGGTCGCGCTGGCCCACCCTGCGCGACGAGGGGTCGGCACCGGCGTACGTCCGCAGCGTCATGGCGTCGACGTCCGTCGCGTGGTGGCGGCGGCGCTGGCGCGCCGAGGTGCCCACCGGCGAGCTGCCGGAGCCGGCGGCGGCCGACGCGTACGACGCCGTGCACCAGCGCGACCAGATCGGCCGCGCGCTCGCCACGCTCACGCCCCGCCAGCGCGCCACGGTGGTCCTGCGGTTCTACGAGGACCTGCCCGAGACCGAGGTCGCGCGAGCCATGGGCTGCTCCGTCGGCACCGTGAAGAGCACGACGTCCCGCGCGCTCGCGACGCTGCGCGCCGCGCTTCCCATTGGAGACCTGGCTCATGAGTGACGACGACGTCCGCCGCGCCCTGTCCGCGTACGCCGCGGCCACGCCCGACCTCGACCCGCGCGCTGGTCTCGGGGCGCGGATGGCCCGCAGGCAGCGTGCCCGCCAGACGATGATCGCGGGTACGGCTGTCCTCGCCGCCGCGATCGCCGGCACCGGCGTCGCGACGCTCGACCGCGGCGACAAGAGCACCGTCGGCGTCCTCGCCGTCGACACGCCCAGCGCGACGCCGTCCGAGGAGCTGGTGCCGACCACGAGCCCGACGAGCGTCCCGACGCCGTACTCGACCCGGACCGGCGCGCCGCCGCCGAGCGACCAGCCGACGGCCACGACCGCGCCGCCGGCGACGCCGTCACCGACCGACCCCGGCCCAGTCACCGGGTCGGCCGGTGGCGAGAGCGGCCTGCGCGTCGTCGCGACGCTGGCGAAGGGCGGCGCGCCCACGGCGACGTCGGTGACGCTCACCGTCGAGGCCGAGGACGACGACGGCCAGCCCGCGATGCCGGTGATCGACTGGGGCGAGGGCGAGCCCAAGGGCGCCGTCAGCGCCGGCGGCTCCTGCGTGCCGTCCGACGGCCCCGACGAGAAGGACCCAGGGTCGCTGCGCGAGTCGTTCACCCACGCCTGGCGCAACCCGGGGACGTACACCGTGCTCGTCACCGTCGTCTCGTTTGACTACTGCGACGAGGGCGTCGAGCAGGAGCGCCAGACGGTCCGCCTTCCCATCGAGATCCGCCCGGGCAAGGTCGTCTCCAACGGCCCCGCCTCGCCGTTCGCCGACCACGTCGGCCACCTCTATGGCGACGACGAGTTCTACCGGACGGTCACGCTGGAGTGGACGCTGCGCGACACCGACGGCTACGTCTCGTCCGTCCTCGTCGACTGGGGCGACGGCTCCGAGCCCGAGCGGTTCCGCGGGAGCCGCGAGTGCGACGACGGCGACGGCGCGCGCTACCCCAACACGAGGTTCGCCGACGAGGCGGCGCACGAGTACGCCTCGGCGGGCGCGCGCACGGTCACGCTGACCTTCTCCTCGACAGGCTGCGACGGCGAGGACCGCCAGTGGGCCACCGAGACCCACAAGGTGGTCGTGGACTAGCCGAGCCCGATGGTGCCGTACCAGTACTTCTGCGCCAGCGACGGCGACAGGTCGACGTGCACGTGCTTCGTCTCGAGGTACGCGTCCAGCACCTGCGGGCCGAGCTCGCGGCCGACGCCGGACTGCTTGTAGCCGCCGAACGGCGCGTACCCGTTGAGCAGGTGCACGTCGTTGATCCAGACGGTGCCGGCGCGGACGCGGTGCGCGACGCCCGCCGCGCGCGGCACGTCGCGCGACCAGACCGACGCCGACAGGCCGAAGACGGTGTCGTTGGCGATCGCGACGGCCTCGCCCTCGGTGTCGTACGGGATCACCGTCAGCACGGGCCCGAAGATCTCCTCCTGGGCGATCGTCATGTCGTTGGTGGCGTCCGCGAAGATCGTCGGCTGGTGGAAGAACCCGCCGCCGATCTCGATCGGCTCGCCGCCCGTGAGCAGGCGCGCGCCCTGGTCGAGGCCGAGCTTGACGTACCGCTGCACGCGGTCGAGCTGGCCCGCGGAGATGAGCGGCCCGAGGTCGGACCCGAAGTCGTCGGCCGGCCCGACCACGAGCGCCTCCGTCGCGGCCTTCAGCGCCTCGAGCGTCTCGTCGTACCGGCGTCGCGGCACGAGCAGCCGCGTCGTGGACTCGCAGGCCTGCCCCTGGTGCATGAGGAAGCCGAACAGCGCCCCCGGCACCGCCGCCTCGAGGTCCACGTCGTCGAGGAAGATCGCCGGCCCCTTGCCGCCGAGCTCCAGCGTCAGGTCCTTCAACGTGTCCGCCGCGCCGCGCATGATCCTTCGCCCTGTGTCGGTCGACCCGGTGAACGACACCTTGTCCGGCAGCGGGCTCGTCGTCAGCACCTCCGCGGGGCCGATGCCGCTCGGCGTGACGACGTTGAGGACGCCGGGCGGCAGCAGCTCGGCCGCGACCTCGCCGAGCAGCAGCGCCGTCGCCGGCGTCAGCGGGCTCGGCTTGAGCACGGCCGTGCAGCCGGTGACCAGCGCCGGCGCGACCTTCCACATCGCGATGAGGATCGGGAAGTTGAACGGGCTGATGAGCGAGCAGACGCCGACCGGCTCGCGGCGGACGTAGTTGGCCGACAGCGCCGGCGTCGTGATCTGCGGCAGCGGCTCGACGTCGCGGCGCTGCTCGTACAGCTCTATCGCCTGCCTGCTGTGCTCCACCGCGAGCGGCACCGTGAAGAGGTTGGCCAGGCGGCTCGTGTGGCCGGCGTCGGCGACCTCGTACTCGATGAACTCCGGCAGCCGCGCGGTGATCCCCTCGACGAACGCCTTCACCGTGCGGACGCGGCTCTCCCGCCCCTGCGTGGCCCAGTCGCTCGTGTCGAACGCCTTCCGCGCCGCCGCGAGCGCGCGCTCGACGTCCTCCGTGCCCGCGTCGGGGACGACGCAGGAGACCTCGCCGGTGGACGGGTTGATCGACTCGTACGTCCGCCCGTCGGCGGCGCCGGTCAGCTCGCCGTCGATGAGCATGCGGAGCTCGCGCGCGTTCTCGGCCATGCCAGGTTTGTACGCCTTGGGCGGACACCCTGCCAGCCCGGGTGCGACACTGGATCGGTGCGCCCCGCGTTCCGCGTCCTGCGCGCCGTCGCCGCCCTCGGCGCGTCGGCGTTCCTCGTCGTGCCCGCGTTCATGACGCCGGCCACCGCGGAGGACCAGACGGTCGCGGTCGGCCAGAACAACGAGAACCGCTTCACCCCCGCGACCGTGCGCATCAAGCCCGGCGACACCGTGACGTGGCAGTACGCCGGTGGCTCGGGTCACAACGTCACGTCGTCCAGCGCCAACTGGGACAAGAGCGACCCCGTCGGCCCGCCCGCGCTGCTGAACTTCACGACGGAGGCGACGTTCTCGCGCGCGGGGACGTACCGCTACGTCTGCACCACGCACGAGGACGTCGGCATGAAGGGCACCGTCATCGTCGAGGGGACGGTCAAGCCGTCGCCGACGAAGACCAGGACGTCGTCGCCGCGCCCGACGACCACGCGGACCGCGACCTCCTCGCCGCGCCCGTCGGAGACCGTGTCGGAGACGCCGTCGCCGACCCCGTCCTCGGGCACCGCGTCCCCGGCCATCCCCAGCGGCTCCGTGGCGCCGCCGTCGGCGACCTCGACGCCGCTGCTGCCCAGCGTCGCGCCGGACCCCGAGACGCCGAAGGAGACGTTCCTCGGGGCGGGCGGGCTGACGCCGCAGCCGGCCACCGGCCGCGAGAAGGGCCTGCCGGTCATGCTCGCGCTGCTGCTCATCGGCGGCGTCGGCTCGGCCGAGCTGCGCGCGCTGCTCGCCAGCGCCCCGCCGTCGCCGTAGCCGCGGGGTGCATCCCTGCCCCGCCGCGCCCGCTGCCCGTTCTGTGAAGATCAACACGCTCGAGACCGGCGTACCGGCTGCACAGAACGACCACCGCCGCCCGGAGCGCCACTAGCCGCGCGGCTGTCCACAGATCGTCGGCGCGCCGTCCACAGATCCGCGCCGCCCCCTCGTTTCTGTCACACCCCCGTCCTAGCGTGTCGGGCAGGGAAGCAAGGGAGTCCGGTTCGAGCGGGTGGAGGTGGTCTGCTACCGTTCCGTGGATTCGTTGACGCGAATGCCCTCCTGCCACGGAGAGACCGTGGCCGCCTAGCCCACAGGAGGTGAGGCACTTCCATGCGTCACTACGAGCTCATGGTGATCCTGAACCCCGACCTCGAAGAGAAGTCGGTAGGACCGCAGCTCGACCAGTTCCTCGGCGTCATCCGTGACGGCGGCGGCACGGTCGAGAAGGTCGACATCTGGGGTCGCCGCCGGCTGTCGTACGAGATCCAGAAGCGCTGGGAAGGCATCTACGCGGTCGTCGACCTCGTTGCCGAACCCGCCACGGTGAAGGAGCTGGACCGTCAGCTCAACCTCTCCGAGGCCGTCATGCGCACCAAGGTCCTGCGTCCGGACATGCACTAGGACCGGCACCTCCCTTCCCCACACCGGCTCCCGCGCCCGCGGCAGTCACCCGTAGTCAGTCCCGCTCGCGGAAGGGCGAACGCACATGGCAGGCGACACGACCATCACGATCATCGGCAACCTCACCGACGACCCCGAGCTGCGGTACACGCCGAACGGCGCGGCCGTCGCCAACTTCACCGTCGCGTCCACCCCGCGGTTCCTCGACAAGACGACCAACGAGTGGAAGGACGGCGACGCGCTGTTCCTGCGCTGCTCGATCTGGCGCCAGGCGGCGGAGAACGTCGCCGAGTCGCTCACCCGCGGCGCGCGCGTCATCGTCTCCGGGCGGCTCAAGCAGCGGTCGTACGAGACCAAGGAAGGCGAGAAGCGCACGGTCTACGAGGTCGAGGTCGACGAGATCGGCCCCTCCCTCAAGTACGCCACCGCCAAGGTCAACAAGGTCCAGCGCTCCGGCGCGGGTGGCGGCGGCGGCTTCGGCGGCGGCGCTCCCGCGGACGACCCGTGGGGCAGCCCGGCTCCCGCGCGGGTGGGCGCGGCGACCGACGAGCCCCCTTTCTAGCTACTTCCCCGAACACGAAAGAGACCCTAAAGACATGGCTAAGCCTCCGGCGCGGAAGCCGAAGAAGAAGGTCTGCGTCTTCTGCAAGGACAAGATCACCTACGTCGACTACAAGGACACGGGCCTGCTGCGGAAGTTCATCTCCGACCGCGGCAAGATCCGCGCCCGCCGCGTCAGCGGCAACTGCTCGCAGCACCAGCGCGACGTCGCCACGGCCGTCAAGAACAGCCGTGAGATGGCGCTGCTGCCCTACACCAGCACCGCGCGGTAGGGGGCGGCGATGAAGCTCATCCTCAAGCAGGAGGTCACCGGCCTCGGTGGCCCCGGCGACATGGTCGAGGTCGCGGACGGGTTCGGCCGCAACTACCTGCTCCCGCAGGGCAAGGCGATGCTCGCGACCAAGGGCGCCGAGAAGCAGATCGCGGCGATCCGCCGCGCTCGCGAGGTGCGCGAGGTCCGTGACCTCGGCTCGGCCAAGACGATGGCCTCCGAGCTCGGCGCGCTGACCGTCACCCTGCCGGCCCGCGCCGGCGAGGGAGGCCGGCTGTTCGGCTCGGTGACCGCCGGCGACGTCGTCGAGGCGGTGACCCGCGCCGGCGGGCCGAAGCTCGACAAGCGCCGCGTCGTGCTCAACGCGCCCATCAAGGCGCTCGGCACCCACTCGGTGACCGTCAAGGTCCACCCCGAGGTCGACGCGACCATCTCCATCGAGGTAGTCGCGCAGTAGCAGTTGGTTATCCACCGAACGGCCCGGCCCGCGCCCGCGCGGCACCGGGCCGTTCGGCGTCTCCGCACCGGGTGAGGCGCGTTAGGTAAGGCGACACGCGCGAGTGCGCGACCGGCGTTCCACACACCCCGCACGTTTCTTTGCGCACACCCCGTGTGGACGGATTCGTGCTCAGCGGCGGTCGTTCCCCGCGTTCGTCCCCAGCCCGTCCACAACGCCACGCCGCGACGTTCACCGGCTGTGCACAGGGCGGGTTCGGGTGCGTGGGTTACGTCGCGTCGGCTGGTCGCCTAGCGTCCCCTTTGGCCCCGAGCCCCCATCCACAGCCTGTTCACTACCTGTGGATAACTTTCTGTCACACCCCCCTCCGATGCTCGGCTCACCCACCCGAAACGGATCCGCCCGAGTGACCGCAGTCGAGTTCCCGCAGCGCGCAGCGCCGCCCGTCGAGCATCGTGAGTTCGACCGCACGCCGCCGCAGAACATCGAGGCCGAGCAGAGCGTGCTCGGCGGGATGCTGCTGTCCAAGGACGCCATCGCCGACGTCGTCGAGGTGCTCCGCCCCGGCGACTTCTACCGGCCCGCGCACCAGGTCATCTACGAGGCCGCCGTCGACCTCTACGGCCGCGGCGAGCCCGTCGACCAGATCACCGTCGCCGCCGAGCTCACCCGCACGGGGGAGATCGGGCGGATCGGCGGGGCGACGTACCTCATCGACCTCGCGTCCGCCGTCCCCACCGCCGCCAGCGCCGGCTACTACGCCAAGATCGTCGCCGAGCAGGCGATCCTGCGCCGCCTCGTCGAGGCCGGCACCCGGATCGTCCAGCTCGGCTACGGCGGCCGCGGCGGCGAGGTCGACGACATCGTCGACCGGGCGCAGCAGGCGATCTTCGACGTCACCGAGCGGCGTACGTCCGAGGACTACATCCGCCTCGAGGACCTGCTGCAGCCGACGCTGGACGAGATCGAGGCGATCGGTTCCCGCGACGGCGACCTGCACGGCGTTCCCACGGGCTTCAAGGACCTCGACGCCCTGACCAACGGCCTCCACCCCGGCCAGCTCGTCATCGTCGCCGCGCGTCCCGCCATCGGCAAGGCGCTGGCGCTCGACACCCCGCTGCCCACGCCCACGGGGTGGACGACGATGGGCGAGGTCGCGGTCGGCGACCTGCTGCTCGACCGTTCGGGCCGTCCGACGCCCGTCGTCGCGGCGACCGAGGTCATGACCGATCGGTCGTGCTACGAGGTGGAGTTCGCCGACGGCACCGTCGTCGTCGCCGACGCCGAGCACCAGTGGCTCACCGACACCCGCGCGTCACGACGGTCGAGCGGCCGTGCTGTGGCTTCGGTCAGGACCACGGCGGAGATCGCCGCGACCCTGCGCTGCGAGACGGCGGACCGGCGCCTCAACCACTCCGTCCCCAACGCCGCCCCGCTCGACCTGCCCGCCGCCGTCCTGCCCCTGTCGCCGTACGTCCTCGGTGCCTGGCTCGGCGACGGCCACTCCGCCGCCGCGCGCATCACGACGGCCGATCCGGAGATGGTGCTGTACCTGGAGGACGAGGGATACCGCGTCGTTCCGAGCGCGTCGAACGGCCTGACGTTCACGATCCGGCTCCCCGAGCCGCCGCCGCCCGCGCCGCGCGCCTGCGCCGTCTGCGGCACCGAGTTCGTCAACCCGCTCGCCCACGTCCGCACCTGCGGGCAGTCCTGCGGCGGCCGTGCCCGCTTCGTGTCCGCTCCCGTCCCCGCGCCGACCTGCCCCGACTGCGGCCGTCCGTCCACCGGTCTGCTGCGCTGCCAGGAGTGCCACGACGCGCACGGCACCGTGCAGGGCATCCTGCGCACGCTCGGCGTCCTCGGTGCCAAGCACATCCCGGCCGCGTACCTCCGCGCGTCGGAGGCACAGCGGCGCGCGCTGCTCGCCGGGCTCATGGACACTGACGGCACCGTGACGCCGAGGGGGCAGCTGCAGTTCTGCGTCACGTCGCGCCGGCTGGCCGAGGACGTCCGCGAGCTCGTCACCAGCCTCGGCTATCGCGTCTCGGTGTGTACCAAGGCCGTGCGGGGCCGTACGCCGGAGTCGTCGATCGCGTACATCCTCAACTTCACGACCTCCGACGACGTGTTCCGCCTGGAGCGCAAGCGGCTCGTGCACAAGGACCGGCGCGGCGCCAAGGGCGACGCGCGCAACCGGTCGCGGCTCATCGTCGCGGTGCGACCGATCCCGAGCGTTCCCGTGCGTTGCGTCGAGGTCGGCAACGACGAGCACCTCTACCTCGCGACGCGTTCGATGATCCCGACGCACAACTCCACGCTGGGGCTCGACTTCTCCCGCGCGGCGTCGATCAAGGCAGGCAAGACCTCAGTGATCTTCTCGCTCGAAATGAGCAAGCACGAGATCACCATGCGCCTGCTCTCCGCCGAGGCGCGGGTCTCGCTGCAGAACATGCGCACCGGCCGCATGACCGACGACGACT
The DNA here is from genome assembly GCA_035556555.1 of Frankiaceae bacterium. Taxonomy (GTDB): domain Bacteria; phylum Actinomycetota; class Actinomycetes; order BP-191; family BP-191; genus BP-191. The sequence continues at coordinate 60,293 of DATMES010000022.1, read as the reverse complement.
GGTCGCGGCTGGCGCGCCGGATGGGCGAGGTCGCCAACGCGCCGCTGTTCATCGACGACAGCCCCAACCTCACGATGATGGAGATCCGCGCCAAGGCGCGGCGGCTCAAGCAGCGGCAGAACCTCGAGCTGATCGTCGTCGACTACATGCAGCTCATGAGCTCGCCGCGCAAGGTCGAGAACCGACAGCAGGAGGTCTCCGAGATCTCCCGGTCCATGAAGCTGCTGGCCAAGGAGCTCGAGGTCCCCGTCGTCGCGATCAGCCAGCTGAACCGCGGCCCCGAGTCCCGCACCGACAAGAAGCCGCAGCTGTCCGACCTGCGCGAGTCGGGCTCGCTGGAGCAGGACGCCGACATGGTGATCCTGCTGTACCGCGAGGATGCGTTCGAGAAGGAGTCGCCCCGCGCCGGCGAGGCCGACTTCATCGTCGCCAAGCACCGCAACGGCCCCACGGGCACGATCACGGTGGCGTTCCAGGGCCACTACTCCCGCTTCATCGACATGACTCCCGCAGGGTGAGCGCCGAGTACGAGGTCCGCCTCGACCCGGTACGCGGCGACGGGCTGCTGACCGAGTGGGACGTCGACCTCGCGGTGGTGGACGTGCCGCGCGGCGCCGAGGTCGTGGTCTTCGTGGACGAGGCCGACCACTTCGACCCGGGCGTGCCGTGGCGGCTGGCGCGGCTGCTCTGCGGGAGCGTCGTACGCCTGCGGTTCGGGCGGCGCGCGCATCGGCTCGGACCGGACTTCGAGGCGCTGTACGAGCGCGCCGCCGCCGAGTACCTCGCCGTCGAGGCGCGGATGCTCGGGGCCTGAACCGCTGGCGCGGGAAGCGGAAGGCCAGTAGCCTCCCCCGCTCGCGCGGAACACCCGCGCCCCGTCGAGCCAGGCCGTACGGTCGAGGGCAGTGGGCACCCACCGCGACCCGGGGACACGATGACGACGGACGTCCGCGCCGAGCTCGACGCCGAGCGCGCGCACATGGCCGCCAGCCGTACCGCCCTGCGGCACATGCGCGAGCGCGCGGAGGCCATCGGCGACTTCGCCGTCGACGCGCTGGCGTCCGAGGCGCTCGGCAAGGCGCGCGCACAGCGCCTCAAGGCCCTGGTCGACGACGGTACGACGCCGCTGTTCTTCGGCCGCGTCGACCAGGCGGATACCGACGAGACGTTCCACATCGGCCGCCGGCACATCCTCGACACCCGCGGCGACCCGATGGTCGTCGACTGGCGCGCGCCGATCGCGCTGCCGTTCTACCGGGCTACGGCGCTGGAGCCGATGGGCGTCGAACGCCGCCGCCGCTTCGGCTTCTCGCACGGCGTTCTGACGTCCTTCGAGGACGAGGCGCTGACCCGCGGCGAGGCGCTCGGCATCACCAGCCGCATCCTCACCGAGGAGATCGAACGTCCCCGCGTCGGCCCGATGCGCGACATCGTCGCCACGATCCAGCCCGACCAGGACGAGCTGGTCCGCGCCGACCTCGCCGAGACGATCTGCGTCCAGGGTGCCCCCGGCACCGGCAAGACCGCGGTGGGCCTGCACCGCGCGGCGTACCTGCTCTACACCTACCGCGACCGCCTCCGCCGCGGCGGCGTGCTCATCCTCGGCCCGAACAAGGCGTTCCTCTCCTACATCGGCGACGTCCTCCCCGCGCTCGGCGAGATCGACGTCACGCAGCAGACGGTCGACGACCTCGCCACCGCCGTTCCGGTCAAAGCCACGGAGCCCCCGGACGTCGCGACGCTGAAGGGCGACGCGCGGATGGCGGCGGTGCTGAAGAAGGCGCTGTACGCCCGCATCCGCCGCCCCGCCACGCCTCTCGTCCTGGAGGCCGGCGGCCGGAGACGGCGCCTCGACACCGAGGTACTGCGCGGGCTGGTGCGCGACCTGCTCCAGGCCGACGTCCGGTACGCCACCGCGCGCGAGCGCCTCCGTACCCACGTCGCCGAGCACGTCCGCCGCGAGCTCGAGGCGGAGGGCTCGACGCCGACGGACGGCGCGGTGCAGCGGATCGCGGGCAGCCCCGACGTGCGGGCGTACGTCGACGAGCACTGGCCGGCGACGGACCCCGCGGGCCTGCTGTACGCGCTGTTCACCGACGCGACCACCCTGGCCAAGGCCGCCGACGGCGTCCTCACCGGCGACGAGCAGGCCGCGCTGCTCTGGCGGGAGACGCCCCGGAGCCCGAGGAGCGCGCCGTGGACGCGGGCGGACGCGTTCCTCGCCGACGAGGTCGCGGACCTGCTGGAACGCACCCCCAGCTACGGCCACGTCATCCTCGACGAGGCGCAGGACCTCTCCCCGATGCAGTGCCGCGCGGTGGGCCGCCGCTGCTCGACCGGCTCCGCGACGCTGCTCGGCGACGTCGCCCAGGGCACGACGCCGTGGGCGACGGGGGACTGGCATACGACGCTCGCCCACCTCGGCAAGCCCGACGGCCGCGTGCAGGCGCTGACCCGCGGCTACCGCGTACCGCAGGAGGTCCTCGACTTCGCCAACCGGCTGCTCCCGACGATCGCGGCCGGGGTGGACCCCGCGACCTCCGTACGCCGCGGCGCCGGCTCGCTCGCCCTCACGAGCGGAGACCCCGTGTCAGCCGTGACCGCGGCTCTCCAGCGGGAGGGCTCGGTCGGCGTCATCGTCGCCGACGCCGCCGCGCCTGCCCTCCACGCCGCGCTGGCCGCTGCCCAGGTCGAGGCGCGGCTGCTCGGCGCCGACACCGAGGCGCACGACGTCCGCGTCGAGCTGGTGCCGGCGACGCTGGCGAAGGGCCTGGAGTACGACCACGTGGTCGTCGTCGAGCCCGCCGCCATCGCCGCGGCCGAGCCGCGCGGGCTCAGAAGGCTCTACGTCGTCCTCACCCGCGCCGTCACGTCTCTCACGGTGGTCCACGACGAGCCGCTGCCGCCGCAGCTCGCGGCGTAAGGCGCGCTGCTACGCCAGGACGACGCAGTCGCTCGGCCCGTTCGGCGCGTAGCCGGCCTGGACGTGCGCCGGCGTCACGACGACGCACGCGGCGGGGAGGGGGTCGGCGTGCGCGGACGCCGGCACGAGGGCCAGCGCGGCGACGACACCAGCGAGGAGAACCTTGCTCATGAGTGACCCCTCGGCGTAGGGGTGACCTGACACATCGAGGAACGGCCGAGGGCCCGCTGCCTCGCGGACGGCAAGGGGGAAGTATCGTCCGGGCGTGCGGCTCGTCATCGCGAAGTGCTCGGTCGACTACGTCGGCCGGCTGACCGCGCACCTGCCCACGGCCACCCGCCTGCTGCTGGTCAAGGCCGACGGCAGCGTGTCGGTGCACGCCGACGACAGGGCGTACAAGCCGCTGAACTGGATGAGCCCGCCGTGCTTCCTCGAGGAGGCGCCCGGAGTCTGGCGGGTGACCAACAAGACCGGCGAGCAGCTCGTCATCTCCATCGAGGAGGTGCTGCACGACCTCACCCACGAGCTCGGGCTCGACCCGGGGCTGGTCAAGGACGGCGTCGAGGCGCACCTGCAGGAGCTGCTGGCCGACCACCCGGAGTGCTTCGGCGAGGGCCTGACGCTCGTACGCCGCGAGTACCCGACCGCGATCGGGCCCGTCGACATCCTGTTCCGGGACCCCGAGGGCGGTTGCGTCGCGGTCGAGGTGAAGCGGCGCGGCGAGATCGACGGGGTGGAGCAGCTGACGCGCTACGTCGAGCTGCTGGGCCGCGACCCGTTGCTCGCGCCGGTGCGGGGCGTCTTCGCGGCGCAGGAGATCAAGCCGCAAGCGAAGGTGCTCGCGGCCGACAGGGGCTTGAGCTGCGTGACGGTGGACTACGACGAGCTGCGCGGCTACGAGCCGAGCGGCCTGCGGCTGTTCTGAGCTACGACGCCACGCAGGCGGTCGCGGTGGGTCGGCCTGCGTTCGGGCCGGTGCTCGCGTAGTACCAGTCGTCGGCGGCGGTCAGCGTCTCGTGGTGCGCGCGGAGGCAGAAGCCGCGGCCGCCGGCGACCATGTCGTCGTCGACGATCGTCATGACGACACCGCTGCTGAGCACGAAGCCCTGCTCGGCGAGGTGCGCGAGGCCGACCGGACCAGGGACGGCGTACGGCAGCCCGTCGGTGAGGCGTTCCTCCTGCGCGAGCGCGGCGGCCTTGAGCTGCGACTTCAGCGCGGCGATCTTCGCCTTCTTGGTCTGCGCGGCCAGCGCGGGGATCGCGATGCCGCTGAGAATGCCGATGATCACCATGACCACGAGCAGCTCCACCAGCGAGAAGCCCTCGTCGCGAGTACGCACGTCGTCCATACCGGCAAGGATCGTGGCTGAGACGGGGTCGCGGGTTACCCCGTTCGGGTGACGTGCGGACGTACCAAAGTCCCGAAGGGGTGAACGTCAGGCGCGCCTGAGGTGCCAGTCCACGGTGACCTCCGCGCAGACCTCGCCGCTGCTGTCGGCCAGCTCGACCTCGACGGCGAAACGGACCTTCCCGGCGGAGTCGAGCGTCGCGAGGATCTCCTCGACCGGCGCGTCGACCCTCGCGGTCGCGGTGACGTCCCCGCGCGCGACCTTCCTGTACGTGATCTCCGCCCGGGCCGCGAGCGGCGTCACGCCGGCGAGGCGTTCGGCGACGGTCGCCATCATGCAGAGCCCCGACGCCGACTCCGCCAGCGAGAACAGCGCCCCCGCGTGCAGCGTCCCGATGTGGTTGTGCTTGGCCGGGTCGTCGGCGAGCCGCAGCACGGCCGAGCCGGGTGAGACCGCGTCGTACGTGATCCCGAGGAACCCCGCGAACGGCACCGCCGCCGCGAACAGCTGCGGCAGCGCGGCGTAGTCGATGGTCATGCTGTCTTCCTCTCGGGCGCGAGCGCGACGCGCCACGCGTACTCGGTGCCGTCGGGGGTCCACTCCCCGTCGGGGAAGACGGCGCGGAGCATGGCGATGGCGGGGCGGTTCTCGGAGAGAACGGTCGCCGTCAGCGTCGTGTAGCCGTGCACGCGGGCCAGCGCCGCGATGCAGGTGAGCAGCCGCGGGCCGAGGCCGTGCCCCTGCCACGCGTCCTCCACGAGCACGGCGACCTCGGCCTCGTGCGGGCCGACGGCGCCGTACCGCGCGACGGCCACGATCTCGTCGTCCACGACCGCCACCATGGCGTCGCGGGAGTCGTGGTCGAGCTCGGTCAGCCTGCGCAGGACCCCGCACGGCGGGGTCGTGTAGAGCGTGAAGAACCGCCGGTACACCGACTCCGGAGAGAGCCGGTAGAACAGGCGCTCGAGCCGTACGTCGTCGCTCGGCTGGAGGATCCGCAGCGCGGGCGCGGTCGTCGTCATGGTGGTCATCGGGTCAGTCCCCGTACGTAGGCGGCAACGTGGTCGACGGCGCGCAGCATGTGCACGTCGTCGTCGTACAGCTTCGAGAGGAACACCGCGCCCTCGAGCGTCGCGGTGACGATCGTGGCGACCTCGTACGGGTCGGCGTCCGGCCGCAGCTCGCCGCGCGCGACGCCGGCCTTGACGGTGCCGCCGATGAGCCGCTGCCAGCGGGTCATGGCCTCGCGGGCCCGGTCGCGCAGCGCGGGCATCGTGTCGTCGGCCTCGATCGCCGTGGTGAGGATCGGGCAGCCGCCGGGCAGCGCGCGGTCCGCGCAGAGGCCGCGGATGACGTCGACGATGGCGAGCAGCCTGTCGACGCTGCCGTCGACGCCGTCGAGCGCCGCGGCGTACCGCGCCTCGACCAGCCCCACCGACCAGTCGAACGACTCCAGCGCGAGCTGCTCCTTGCCGGCGAAGTGGTTGTAGAGGCCGCCCTTCTGCAGGCCGGTGACCGCGAGCAGGTCCGTCATCGAGGTCCCGAAGAACCCCCGCTCGCTGAACACGCCCGCCGCCAGCTCGACGATCCGCTCGCGGGTCTGCGCTCCCTTGGCCACGTCCGGCACCATATCAGACCGACCGGTCGGTTTCTACGCTGGACGGGCGTGACCCGCGTCACATGGCACGATCGACGGCGTGATCCCGCTCCCGGTCATCCTCATCGAGTTCATCGCGGCCATCGGGCTGGCGATGGTCGTGGCGTACGGCCTCGCGCTGGTGCGCCTGCGCCGCGAGGGCCCGCCCGCCGGGGCCGCCCGGACGCCGTCCCAGGGCCGGCTCGTCGCGCTGGTCGTCGTGGGCTTCGTCGCGACGACGTGGGCCGTGGCGACGTTCGTCGCCGAGGGCTACAACCTCTGACCCTGCCGTAGGGCCCGTGTCCAGTTCGTCCCGACGTGCTACTGTTAGTGACACAGCGTGACTACGCGGGTACAGTCAGTGGAAGAACGTGCCGAAGAGAACTGCGGAAAGCATCCGCACCGAGAGCCCTTCCGGGGAGGTGGCCACGGTGACCAGCAAGAAGGCGCAGCGTGGTCCGCTGCTGTCCAGCGTGTTCATGGTCATGCTCGCGACCGCCGCGACCGGGCTGCTCGTCGTCGTCGGATTCCAGACGCTGCCCGAGTCCGTCATCCCGTCGACGTTCGGCGGCGACGACCAGGAGTCGCGCAACGTCCAGGTCACCGAGAACCCCGCCACGGACGCGCCCGCGTCCGTCCGCCCGACCTCCGGCCCCGGCTCGTCCGCGCCCACCGACGCGCCGACGCAGGGCCCGGACGAGACGACGAACGCCCGCACGCCCGACCCGGTCCGTACGTCCACGACGTCCGTCAGCAACCCCGGCACGCAGCCCACCGCGACCAAGGCCCCCACCAAGGCGCCGGCCACCACCGCGCCGCCGAAGAAGACGACGAGCCCGTCGCCCACGGTGAAGCCGACGACGCCGGCCCCGACGTCCACGACGCAGGCCCCGAGCCCCGCGCCGACCTGCGGCACCGGCCGCAAGCCCCGCTGCCCGCGCGCCGCCGACGCCTCGGCCACCCCGTCCGGCTACTCGACGACGAGCTACCAGTCGTACGAGTCCGAGTCGTCCGCCCCGTCGTACTCCGAGACCAAGGCGAAGAAGAACCGCGGCAAGTCCGGCCGCAAGTAGGGGCTGCCCCCGGGCCAGACGGCCCCGGCTAGTGCGCGCGACGGCTCATGCGTCACAATGACGGCTCCCGCCGCGAAGACCCGCGCGCGGAGCCGCAGCAACACCCGCGCGTGGCGATCCGGCCGTCCCTCCGGCCGGGGCGGTCCCGCGCGGTCCCAGCGCCCGGTCGCGGACAACCCGTACGACCTGGCGCGTTCGCGAAGGAGACGACGGACGCATGGACGACGGCGCGGAGCTCGTACAGCTGCTCACGCCCGAGGGTGAGCGCGTCAGCCACCCCGAGTACGACATCTCGCTCAGCGACGAGGAGTACCGCGGGCTCTACCGCGACCTCGTCCTGACCCGCCGCATCGACGTCGAGGCGACGGCCCTGCAGCGGCAGGGCGAGCTCGGCATCTGGGCCTCGCTGCTCGGCCAGGAGGCCGCGCAGGTCGGCTCGGGCCGGGCGCTGCGGCGCGACGACTTCGCGTTCCCGACGTACCGCGAGCACGGCGTCGCGCTGACCCGCGACGTCGACCCGCTCAAGCTGCTGGCGCTGTTCCGCGGCGCCTCGCACGGCGGCTGGGACCCCAACGAGAAGAACTTCGCGCTCTACACGATCGTCATCGGCTCCCAGACGCTGCACGCCACCGGCTACGCCATGGGCATCGCGAAGGACGGCGGCGACCAGGCCGTCATCGCGTACTTCGGCGACGGCGCGTCGAGCCAGGGCGACGTCAACGAGGCGTTCGTCTGGTCGGCGGTCTTCAACGCGCCGATCGTCTTCTTCTGCCAGAACAACCAGTGGGCCATCTCCGAGCCGCTGGAGCGCCAGACCCGCATCCCGCTGTACCGCCGCGCGCAGGGCTTCGGTTTTCCTGGGGTCCGTGTCGACGGCAACGACGTCCTCGCGACGCTCGCGGTGACGCGTTCGGCCCTCGACTACGCGCGCGAGGGCAACGGCCCCACGCTCATCGAGGCGTTCACGTACCGGATGGGCGCGCACACGACCTCCGACGACCCGACGCGCTACCGCCTCTCCAGCGACCTCGAGGCGTGGAAGCTCAAGGACCCGCTCGAGCGCATGCGGTCGTTCCTCGTCCGCAACCAGCTCGCGGAGAAGGACTGGTTCGAGGCGCTCGACAAGGAGGCCGAGGACCTCGCCGTCTACCTGCGCGAGGGGTGCCGGTCGATGCCGAGCCCCGAGCCGATGGAGCTGTTCGACAACGTCTACACCGAGCCGACGCCCCGCCTGCTGGAGCAGCGTGAGGAGTTCGCGTCGTACATCGCGGGTTTCGAGGGTGGTCACTGATGGCTCAGGTAACGCTCGGCAAGGCGCTCAACGAGGGCCTGCGCAAGGCGATGGAGAACGACCCCAAGGTCCTCGTCATGGGCGAGGACGTCGGCAAGCTCGGCGGCGTGTTCCGCATCACCGACGGCCTGCAGAAGGACTTCGGCGAGGACCGCGTCATCGACACGCCGCTCGCCGAGTCCGGCATCATCGGCACCGCCGTAGGCCTCGCGATGCGCGGCTACCGGCCCGTCTGCGAGATCCAGTTCGACGGCTTCGTCTACCCGGGCTTCGACCAGATCGTCAGCCAGGTCGCCAAGCTGCACTACCGCTCGCAGGGCGACGTGAAGATGCCGATCACGATCCGCATCCCGTTCGGCGGCGGCATCGGCGCGGTCGAGCACCACAGCGAGTCGCCCGAGGCGTACTTCGCGCACACCGCCGGCCTGCGGGTCGTCGCGTGCTCCAACCCGGTCGACGCGTACTTCATGATCCAGCAGGCCGTCGCGTGCGACGACCCGGTCGTCTTCTTCGAGCCGAAGCGGCGCTACTGGGAGAAGGCCGAGCTCGACACGTCCATCACGCCCGACCCGCTGTTCGCCTCGCGCGTCGTGCGGGAGGGCAGCGACGTGACCGTGCTGGCGTACGGGCCGATGGTCCGCGTGGCGCTCGATGCCGCGACCGCCGCGCAGAAGTCCGACGGGCGTTCGATCGAGGTCATCGACCTGCGCTCGCTGTCGCCGCTCGACCTGCCGCCGGTCCTCGCGTCGGTCGAGAAGACGGGCCGCGCCGTCGTCGTCACCGAGGCGCCGCGCGAGGGCTCCATCGCCTCAGAGCTGGCCGCGGAGATCGCCGAGCGGGCGTTCTACGCCCTCGAGGCGCCGGTCGGCCGGGTCACCGGCTTCGACATCCCGTACCCGCCGAGCAGGCTCGAGGAGGAGTACCTCCCCGACCTGGACCGGCTGCTCGACGCCGTCGACAAGACCTTCTCGTACTAGGGAGCCCGCTCATGTCTCGTATCCGCGAGTTCAAGCTCCCCGACCTCGGCGAGGGGCTCACCGAGGGCGAGATCCTCAAGTGGCTCGTCGCCCCCGGCGACGAGGTCAAGGACGGCCAGCCGATCGTCGAGGTCGAGACGGCGAAGGCGGCCGTCGAGGTGCCGTGCCCGTTCACCGGTGTCGTGACCAAGCTGTTCTACGAGGAGGGCACGACGGTCGACGTCGGCCAGCCGATCATCGCCGTCGACACCGACCCTTCTGCCGGCGACCTGCCCGCGGAGTCCGCCGACCCGGTCTCCGAGGCCAGGGCCGCCGTCCAGGCCGAGCTGTCCGGCGCCGCCGGCGCACCGCCCGCCGAGGACGAGGTCGAGGAGGGCAAGATCGGCGGCAAGACGTCCACCGGCCGTACCGCCGTCCTCGTCGGCTACGGCATCAAGGAGACGACCGCCGAACGCCGCCCCCGCCGCGCCCCCGCCGCGCCCACGACGCCGTCGAAGCCGACCCCGCCCGCGCGGGTGTCCGCCGCGACCGTCGCCGAGCACGCGGCCGTCGTAGCCCCCGCGGGTGGCCGCGCCAAGGCGAAGCCGCCCGTCCGCAAGCTCGCCAAGGACCTCGGCGTCGACCTCGCGCTGCTGCACGGCACCGGCCCCGACGGCGTCATCACCCGTGACGACGTCCAGGCCGCGGTGTCGTCCAACGGCGCTCCGTCCGAGGCCCCGGCACGCGCCGCGCGGCCCGTCCGTTCGGGCGAGCGCGAGACGCGGGTGCCGATCAAGGGCGTCCGCAAGCTGACCGCGGCGGCGATGGTGGAGTCGGCGTTCACGGCGCCGCACGTCACGGAGTTCATCACCGTCGACGTGACGCCGATGATGGAGCTGCGGAAGTCGCTCGGCGCGCTGCCGGAGTTCGACGGGCTGAAGATCACGCCGCTCGCCCTCGTCGCCCGCGCGCTGCTGCTCGCCGTCAAGCGCAACCCCGAGATCAACGCGTCGTGGGACGAGGCGGCGCAGGAGATCGTCGTCAAGAACTACGTCAACCTCGGCATCGCCGCCGCCACCCCGCGCGGCCTCATGGTCCCGAACATCAAGGACGCCGACGCCCTGTCGCTGCCCGAGCTGGTCGGCGCGCTCAACGACCTCACCGCCGTCGCCCGCGAGGGCAAGACGCCGCCGGCCGACCTCACCGGCGGGACGATCACGATCACGAACGTCGGGGTGTTCGGCGTCGACAACGGCACGCCGATCATCAACCCCGGCGAGGCGGCGATCCTCTGCTTCGGCGCCGTCCGCGAGATGCCGTGGGTGCACGAGGGGCAGATCGCGATCCGGCAGGTGACGCAGCTGGCGCTGTCGTTCGACCACCGGATGGTGGACGGCCAGCTCGGGTCGCAGTTCCTCGCGGACGTGGCGCGCTGCCTGGCCGACCCGGCGGCGTTCATCGCCTGGTCGTAGCTAGGAGGCCGGCCGCTCGCGCGTGCCGGTCGACAGGAGGCGGAAGTTCGCCTCGCACGTGCACGGCACCCGCCTGTTGGCCGCGATCTCGGCTCTCCTGGCGCGGATGCGGGCGATCATCTCGTCCTGCATGCGGAGCCACTGCTGCTTCTCCCCGAGGAGGTACCGCACCCCGCGGAGGGGCTCGATCAGGTCGAAGTCGAACTTCCCGTCCTCGTCGCACACACACTTCACGGGGTACCTCCCGTCACGTCACACCGTCGACGATAGCGGCGAGCGTGGCGAACGCCACCGACGCCATGATCAGCCTGGACGCGAGGCGCAGACGCGCCACCTTGACCGTCAGACGCGCCTCCAGGCGGTCGGACGCCCGGATGTCGCCGGCCAGCAGCTCCAGACGCACGTCGGCCGGGTCGGCGTCGAGGTACCCGCCCAGTACGCGCGCGTCGAATGCCGCGCGCGTACTGGGTGCGAGGGCCACCAACGCCGCCAGTGCGGCGAGCCCCGCCATCAGCCGCGACGTCAGCAGCAGCGGTAGCCAGCCGCCGTCGGCCAGGGTCACGAAGACGCCGGCGGTCGCCATGACGAGGCGCGCGTGGGAGTCCGCCGCGTCGACGCGGCGTTCCTGCGCGTCGAGCTCGCGGCGTACGGTCCCCTCGACGACGTCGAGGCCGGCTGGCTGTCCCACCCGTACGACGCTAGGGACGCGCGAGCCCGGAGACCACCAGCCGGGCGCAATCTGTGGACGGCGCCGAGACCGCCGTCCACAGGCCCCCTATGAGATGGGGTCGCGCGGGCGCGCCTTGCCGACGCAGAGGCCGGCGTTGCCCTCGCCGAGCAGCCCGGTGTACGCGAGGCAGTCGGACCTGATGCAGTCGTAGATCCCGCAGAAGTCGTGGTAGCAGGCCGCGTCGACCGGCCCCGAGCACTCGCGCTCGAAGTACAGCGGGTCTGCCGCGGCAGGCACGGCGAGCGACGCGGCGGCGGCGAGGCCGGCCGCGAGGAGGCGCAGGCGCATAGGGGTTCCTCCGGTGTAGGGGGCGTGACCGGCAGACCGTACGCTCAGTCGCCCCGCAGCCGCGAGTACGTCACCAGGTCGTGCCACGCGCCGGAGCGCCACCGCGCGCTACGTCGCAAGGGACAACGCTTCTCCAGCAGACCTACTGTTGCTCCCTCACGGAGGCGGGCCACAGCGGCAGATCCTGGTCGGGATGGACCGATCCGGCGGAGTAGGTCACCTGTGGAACTGTCGAGCCAAGTCGAAGCATGACGACGGCCGCGCGGGCTCGGGCCCACTCGATCGCGTCCTCGGCACTGTCCCAACCCGGGCCAGCCTCGACGACTCTCGGCAGGGGCTGCCGCTTCTCGCAGTGGCCGTAGAGTCGCGTCGTAGCAGGCCACCCGAGGTGAGCGTCCTCGGCGAGTCGCTCGGCTATGTACACGACCCGGTCCGCACCGGTCATCGTCAGCTCGCTTCGCGGAACCGGCACTTGGCCGATTCGCGGAAGTCGTCGTCGCAGTCGAAGTACTGGCTCGTGATCACCGGTGCGTAGAAGTATCCTTGACCACTCTGATCCGAGGGATTCGGGTTTCCCTGAGACTTGAACATGAGGCGGAACCGGCCGTAGTAGTCGCTGTCGTCACTGTGATAATAGGACGGCGCCATGCTGATCAAACTGGTCGTATACCCAAACGACTTCACCGTATTGCGCCCGCACGAGGTGCTGCTACGCCATCCGTTGCCGTCTGTACAGAACGTATCGAGGATCGAGTCGATCGCGGGACCCTCGATAGGGTCCGCCGACCACAGGAAGTTCGACTGCCGGCCGTTCAACGAGATGCGTCCCTGCTGACGGATCTTGCCGATCGTCCGCTCACCGATGCCATACCAGAGCGTGCCGTCCATGCGCCACTGGTAGATGTCGGAGCGGTAGCAGTAGTCGGTTTGTATCGAGCAGCCACCGTCCACGTCGTTGGCCGGGTCGAGGTAAACCCGATTGTCGGTGGCGGTGTTCCACAACTCGTCGGTCGCGAAGTCAGCGGACTCCTCGGCGTCGTCGACGAGTGTTGCGAACGGATCAGGAACCGGAACCGGAGTTTCCAGGGGGTCGCTCTGCAGGAGTTCCATGACATTGACTTCGACGCACGTCCATCCAACGTTCGTACCTGCATGCGCCATCGAGTTCTCGGCTGCGCATGACGATACGGTCACCTCCGGCGTCTGGGCGTCGGCGGGGGTCGAAACTGCCACCAGCAAAGCCGCGCCGACGACTGCAGTCGCGGCTGCGAAAGGCATGGAACGCGTCACTGAGAGACCTCTATTCGTAGGGGGCGTCCAGCGCGATGCGCACCGTAGCGATGACGAAAGGGGCAGGCAAGGCAGTTATCCGGTCGAACCCGTCGCCGACGCCTCCACCTTCTCCTCGTCCTCGACGTCGAGCTCGACGACCGGCGGCGTCGGCGCGACGCGCAGGAACCGGCCCGCCTCGACCGCCCAGTCGGCGAGCAGCGCGGCGGCGCGGCGCGAGCCGGTCGCGGCGAGGTGCTCCTCGAGCAGAGCCTTCACGCGCCCCGCCTGCTCGGCGGTGAGCGCGTCCACGCGCACCATCGCGGGGTTGACGCGGGCCTGGTCGAGGTCGTGGACGAAGACCTCCCCGCCGCTCATCCCCGCGCCGACGTTGCGGCCCGTCGGGCCGAGGACGACGACGGTGCCGCCGGTCATGTACTCGGCCAGGTGGTCGCCCACGCCCTCGACGACGGAGACGGCGCCGGAGTTGCGGACGGCGTACCGCTCGCCGGCGCGCCCGCCGATGAACACGCGGCCGCCGGTGGCGCCGTACAGCACGGTGTTGCCGGCCAGCACGGCGTCGCCCGCGTCGTCGGCGGGCGGCGTGATCGCGACGACGCCGCCGCCCATGGACTTGCCGACGTAGTCGTTGGCCTCGCCGGTCAGCTCGACGCGGATGCCCTCGGTGAGGAACGCCCCGAGGCTCTGCCCCGCTACGCCGGTCAGCCGTGCCGTGACCGCGCCGGGAGGCGCCGCCGCCCCGAACGCGCGACCGATCGCGCCGCCGAGCCGCGCCCCGAACGACCGGTCGCCGTTGCGGATGTCCCAGTCGACCTCGAGCGTGCCGCCGGTCGAGACCACCGGCCACGCGACGTCGAAGAGCCGGTCGCCCAGCGGCGCGTGCTGGCGCTGGATCGACACCGGCGCCACGAACCGACGAGGGCCTTCCGCGGGCACCGCGAGCAGCGGGCGCAGGTCGAGCGACTCGGCGCGCGGGTCGTCGGTACGCCGCTGCCGCAGCGACTCCGTACGCCCGATCGCCTCGTCCAGCGAACGGAAGCCCAGCACCGCGAGCGTCTCGCGCACCTCCTCGGCCACGAAGCGCAGGTAGTCGGCGACCTGCTCGGCCGTGCCCGTGAACTTCTTCCGCAGCTCGGGGTCCTGCGTCGCGATGCCGACGGGGCAGGTGTTGCGGTGGCAGGCGCGGACCATGATGCAGCCCTCGGCGAGCAGCGCGGCCGTGCCGAACGAGTACTCGTCGGCCCCCAGCAGCGCGGCCATGATGACGTCGCGGCCCGTCTTGAAGCCGCCGTCGACGCGCAGCCGCACGCGGGAGCGGAGGCCGTTGGCGAGGAGCGACTGCTGCGCCTCCGCGAGCCCGAACTCCCAGTCGAGGCCGGCGTTCTTGATGGACGACAGCGCGGAGGCGCCCGTGCCGCCGTCGGTGCCCGAGACGTGCACGACCTCGGCGAACGCCTTCGCCACGCCGGCCGCGATCGTCCCGACGCCGGCCGACGCGACGAGCTTGACCGAGACGTCCGCGCGCGGGTTGACCTGCTTGAGGTCGTAGATGAGCTGCGAGAGGTCCTCGATCGAGTAGATGTCGTGGTGCGGCGGCGGGGAGATGAGACCGACGCCGGGTGTCGTGTGCCGCAGCCGCGCGATCTCCTCCGACACCTTGTGGCCTGGGATCTGCCCGCCCTCGCCGGGCTTCGAGCCCTGCGACACCTTGATCTGCAATTCGTCGGCGAACGCCGCGTACTCCGGCGTCACCCCGAACCGCCCCGACGCGATCTGCTTGATCCTGCTGTTGCGGTCGTTGCGGAACCGCGCCGGGTCCTCGCCGCCCTCGCCGCAGTTGCTCTTGGCGCCGAGCATGTTCATGGCCCGCGCCAGCGTCTCGTGCGCCTCCGCGCCGATGGACCCGTGCGACATCGCGCCGGTCGAGAACCGCTTCACGATCGACGCCACCGGCTCGACCTCGTCCAGCGGCACCGGGGTCGCCGCGGGGATGACCTCCAGCAGGTCGCGCGGGTTGGTGGGCGGCCGGTCGTCGACGAGCGCGGCGAACCGGTCGTACGCCGCCCGCTCGCCCTTCTGCACGGCCGTCCGCAGCGAGTGGGCCGCGGCCAGCTCCTTGTCGGCGCCCGGCACCGGTGGCGCATCCGGGACCGTCAGCGACTGGAGCGCCTGGATGACGTCGGGGTTGTTGTGGTGGTACTCGCCGCCGCGCCGCCACTTCACGTAGCCGGGGTTGTCGAGGACCGGCTTGGCGTCGTACGCCTTCTGGTGCCGGTACAGCACGTCCTCCGCGAGGTCCGCGAACCCCGCGCCGCCGATCGGCGACACCGTGCCGCGGAAGCAGCGGTCGACGACGGCCGCGGACAGGCCCACGGCGTCGAAGATCTGCGCCCCGCGGTACGAGTCGAGGCACGAGATGCCCATCTTCGACATCACCTTGAGCACGCCGTCCTCGACCGCGTGCCGGTACGCCTCCTGCGCGGGCCCCGCCGCCTCGGGACCGCCGGTCTTGGTGGCGAGCGCGGCCACGGTCTCCAGCGCGAGGCGCGGGCAGACGGCCTCGGCGCCGTACCCGAGCAGCGTCGCGAAGTGGTGCACCTCGCGCGGCTCGCCGGAGTCCACGACGACCGACGCGAGCGAGCGCAGCTGCCCGTCGATGAGGTGCTGGTGCACGGCGCCGACGGCGAGCAGCATCGGCACCGGCGCGCGGTCGGGTGAGACGGCCGAGTCGTCCAGCACGACGAGCTCCGAGCCGGCGAGGATCGCCGACTCGGCGGCGTACGACAGCTTGATGAGCGCGCTCTCCAGTCCCGCCGGGCCGTCGGCCACGGGGAACGTCGCGTCGAGGCGCGTGTAGCGCCCGAGCACCTCGGACGCGCCGACCAGCTCGTCGAGCCCCGCCGGCGTCAGCAGGAACGTCGCCAGCTCCACGCCGCGCGCCGCCTCGGGCCGCTCGGTGAGCAGCGGCTCCAGCATGCCGAGGCGCGTACGCAGTGACATGACGGTGCGCTCGCGCAGGTGGTCGAGCGCGGGGTTCGTGACCTGCGCGAACCGCTGCTTCAGGTACGACGCGACGGACCGCCGCGTCCCCGACAGCAGCGACAGCGCGGTGTCGTCGCCCATGGACGAGACCGGCTCCTTGCCGGTCGTGCCCATCGAGCGCAGGACGGTCGTGAGCTCCTCGCGGGTGTAGCCGTACGCCACCTGCCGCAGCGCCAGCGCCGGTCCGGCTTCACGCACGGGCGCGCCGGCGGAGACGCGGCGCAGGCCGTTGCGCAGCCACTCGCCGTACGGGCGCCGCCGCGCGAGCCAGCCCTTGATGTCGGCGTCGGTCTGCAGGCCGTACCGCGGGTCCACGCAGATCATCTGGCCCGGCCCGAGGCGGCCTCGCGTGACGGTGCCGCGGCCCGAGAGGTTGACGACGCCGGCCTCGGACGAGCAGACGACGAGGCCGTCCTGTGACGCCGCCCACCGGAGCGGGCGGAGGCCGTTGCGGTCCAGGCAGGCGCCGACCCGCTCGCCGTCGGTGAAGACCAGCCCCGCGGGGCCGTCCCACGGCTCGGTCAGGCCCGCGTGGTACTCGTAGAAGTCGCGCACGTCGGCGGGCAGGTGGCCCGCGTCCTCCCACGCCTCGGGCACCAGCATCGCCATGACGTGCCGGATGTCGCGGCCCGCGCGCACGAGCAGCTCGACGGCGTTGTCGAGCATCGCCGAGTCGGAGCCGTCGGGCTCGATGACCGGGCGGACCAGCTCCTCCTCGATGAGGTCGCCGGTGCCGAGCGACCCCTCGCGGGCGCTCATCCAGTTGACGTTGCCCTGGATGGTGTTGATCTCGCCGTTGTGGCAGAGGAAGCGGAACGGCTGCGCGCGGGTCCACGTCGGCGTCGTGTTGGTCGAGTACCGCTGGTGGAACACCGCGAACGACCCCGTCAGCTCCGGATCCGTCAGGTCGGCGTAGAACGCGCCGAGCTGCTCCGCCGCGCAGAGCGCCTTGTACGTCACCGTGCGGAACGAGATCGACGCGAGGTACGCGGGGATGCCGCGCGCCGCCACCGTCCGCGCGAAGCGCTTGCGGGCGCGGAACGCGCGCCGCTCGGCCTCGTCGACGGGCACCGACGTCGAGCGCAGCAGGACCGCCTGCTCGATGCGCGGCGCGTGCCTGCGCGCGTGCTCGCCGAGCGCCTCGGGATCGACGGGCACGACCCGCCAGCCGGAGACGCCGATGCCCTCGTGCAGGCAGGCGTCCTCCAAGGCGCGCCGCGCGGCGGCCTGGATCGGCTCCCCGCCCTCGACGTCGGCAGGCAGGAACGCCATCGCGATGCCCAGCAGCTCCACGTCGTCGGGCTGGAGGCCAGGCAGCCGGGCCGCGTAGAACGCCGCGTCGATCGGCACGAGCAGGCCCGCGCCATCGCCGGCCTGCGGGTCGTCGGCGATCGCGCCCCTGTGCTCGACCCTGCCGAGGGCGTTCAGCGCCTCGGCGACGGGCTCGTGCGTACGCCGCCCGCGCACGTCGGCGACGAACCCGATGCCGCAGGCGTCGCGTTCGGGGTCGAGGTGGTACGGGGTGCGGGTCATGCAACGGGCTCCAATGCGGTACGCAGCCTGGGGAAGGAAGCGGGCCGGACGGGTCGCAGCGCCGTTGCTGCTCGTGGTCGCCGAGTCTCGCATGCCGCGCGGCGCCGCCGCGAACGTTCGGCCAACCTGTCGCATCGGGAGACCAAAGGGGGGCAAGATCCACGCAACGGCTCCAGGGGTCCCAGGGAGGTGGCTGTGGCGTCGGTCGCGTCGGCACCGCTGCCGCCCCGTAGCGCCCGCCTTCCCGCCGAGGCCGCCGCCGTCGTCGCGGTGCTGGGCGGCGCGGTGGTGCTCGCCGGCTGGCTGACGCACCGCGTCGAGCTGGTGCGGCTGCGCGCCGACCAGGTGCCGATGCAGTTCAACACCGCGCTCTGCCTCGGGCTGCTCGGCGTCGGCCTGCTTCTCACGCTGTCCCGCTGGGTCCGCTTCGCGACCGTGCCGATCGCGCTGGTGACGTTCGCCGGTGCCGCGACCGTCGTGGAGTACGTCGCCGGCGTCGACCTCGGCATCGACCGGCTGCTGTTCGACCCGTGGCTGAAGACCGGCGAGTCGCCGGGCCGGATGCCGGGCAACTCCGCCGCCTGCTTCGCCCTGCTCGGCGCGAGCGCGTTCTGGTTCGCGCGATCCGAACGGTCCCGCCGCGCCGCGCTCGCGGTCGGCGTGGCCGCCTCGCTCGTGGCCGGCCTCGCGCTGGTCGCGCTGTTCGGGTACGCCGCCGACGTCACGACCGCCTACACGTGGCGCTCCAGCACCGCGATGGCGCCGTTGACGGCGTTCCTCCTGCTGCTGCTCTCCATGGGCTACCTCGGGACCGCGTGGAACCTCGCCAACACCGACGGTCTGCCGCGCTGGCTGCCCATCCCCGTGGCGGTGGGCGCGCTCGCGGCGACGCTCGTGCTCTGGCAGGCGCTGACCAACCTCGGCACCGACGCCACGCGCACCATCTCGCTCGACCGGGCGGCCGGCGGCGTACTCGTCATCGGCCTCGTCTTCTCGGCGCTGCTCGCGGTCGCGACGTCGCTCGGCCAGCACGCGCGCCGCCGCAGGCTCGTCGCCGAGGGGCTCGCCGCCAAGCTGGAGGAGGAGGCGGCGCGGCGGCTGGCGTTCCAGGACGTGCTCGTACGGCGCACTGGGCGCGACGCGGTGCTGCGCGCGGCGTACCTCGCCGTCGCGACGGCGACGAGCCTCGGTGAGGGGTTCGACGCGTTCTCCGGCGCGGTGTCGAGCGTGCTGCGGTTCGACCGGGCGACGCTGTCGATCGTCGACGGCGAGGTGACGACCGTCGTCGCGGTCTGCGGCAAGGACATGACCGCCCTGCCGATCGGCAGCGAGGTCTCCCTCGACGACCCTTTGCTCCACGCGATCCTCGAGGCGCGGGGGCCGTTCCTGCAGAACGACATCGCGGCGGCGTTCGGCGAGCACGCCGTCCGGCTCGGCGTCCGGTCCTGCGTCGCGGCGCCCGTCGTCGTCACGGGTCAGCCGCGCGCGCTGCTGAGCTTCGCGGCGACCGAGCCGGACACGTTCTCGCCGGAGGACCTCGTCATCGTCGGCGAGCTGGTCAACGTCGTCGGCGGCGCGCTCTACACGCTGGCGCGGCTCGAGTACGAGCGCGAGACGACGGCGCGGCTGCGCGAGCTGGACGCGTTGAAGAACGAGTTCGTCGGCGTCGTCGCCCACGACCTGCGCTCCCCGATGACCGTCATCGCCGGCTACGTCGACACGGTGCTCCAGCGCTGGGACGACCTGCCGGACGAGATGAAGCGGGAGCTCCTCGGCGTCGCGAGCAAGAACACCAAGCGGTTGTCGGTCCTCGTCGAGGACGTGCTGCAGGTCGCGCGGATCGAGTCGGGCGACTTCCCGTACGACATCGCGCCGTTCGACCTCGGCGCGCTCGTCACCCGCACCGTGGACGAGATGAACGCCGCGCGCGACGACCGCAACGTCGTCGCCGACGTACCGGAGGACCTCCCCACGGCGCTCGGCGACGAGGACCGCCAGTGGCGGGTGCTGACCAACCTCATCTCGAACGCGCAGAAGTTCTCCCCGCCGGAGTACCCGATCCGGGTCTCTGTGGGCGTCGTGGGGGACTTTCTCGAGGTGCGCGTGTGCGACCGCGGTCCGGGAATCCCGCCGGAGGACCTGCCGCGGCTGTTCGGAAAGTTCTCCCGCCTCGCTACGCCGTCCGGGGGAGAGAAAGGCACCGGTCTGGGCCTGTACATCTGCCGTGCCCTTGTCGAGGCACAGGGTGGCGAGATCGGCGTGGAGAGCCACGTCGGTACGGGTACGACGCTGCGCTACACGGTGCCGCGGGCGAGGAGCGTGACGTGACGGACGCGCCGTTGCTGAAGGTGCTGGTCGTCATCGAGGACGACGCCGACTTCCGGCGACTCATCCGGCTCACGCTCATGGGCGAGCCGGGGATCGAGGTCGACGGCGAGGCCGCCAGCGCGGAGGAGGCCCTGCCGCTCGCCGAGGCCATGGCGCCCGACCTCGTCATCCTCGACCACTTCATCGAGGGCACGATCATGGGTGTCGACCTCGCGCCGATGATCAAGCGGGTGGCGCCGACGTCGCGGATCCTGCTGTTCACGACGCACGATCTCGCGGTCGAGGTGTCGCGCGAGCCCGCGATCGACCGGTACCTGCGCAAGCACGACCTCGCCCAGCTGCTCCCCGTCGTACGGGAGATGCTCGGCCTGACCGTCTGATCGGCCCATAACGGGACAAAGCGCGATCAAGATGTGACAGGGCGACAGGTCAGGTACCGTAGGGGTGTCTCGCGACATGAGACACTTCCCGAAAGCAAGCGGACCGTTCACGGGGGGCGTAGCGCCTGCCCGTCCCTCGAGGAGGTCGAGCCACATGGGGCGCGGCCGTGCCAAGGCGATCCAGAAGAAGATCGCGCGCGACCTGAAGTACAGCAGCGGGGGCACCGACCTCGAACGCCTGCGCGCCGAGCTCACCGGCGGCGCCGAGCACACGTCGTCGAGCGAGCCCGACGAGGACGACGACGAGTACGACCCGTTCGCGGACGACGACGAGGACGCGTAGCCGCCTGTCCGCGTGACCGAACGCCCTTCGGGGTGCGTTCTGCGCTTTTCCCGTGCGTAGCCCGCGACCCGGTTGCGTCGCTCGCCGTCCGGCAGCGGCAGCGGTCCTAGACTTGCGGTGTGAGTGCCGAACGTGACGAGCTGCGCCGCCTGGTCGACGAGCTGCCTGACGACCAGGTCCCTTCCGCGCTGGCCGACGTACGCCGCCGCGCCGTCCGACGCTCTCCGGGGTCGTGGCCGCCCGCCTGGTTCGGCGCTGCGGTCGCGCGCCGTACGGACATTGCCGCGAACGTCGACGACCTGCTCGCCGAGGGCTTCGGCCGCCCCGCGTGATCCTCTGTGACACGGGGCCGCTGGTGGCCGCGGCGCTGTCGAACGACGATGCGCACCGTACGTGCGTCGACCTGTTCACGGGGCTCCACCTAGCGGGCCGTGCCCTGCTGTTGCCGGCACCGGTCACCGCGGAGGTCGGCTACCTGCTCGCGCGGGAGGCCGGTCCGTCGGTGGAATCGCTGTTCCTTCGTTCGGCGGCTGACGGCGACTTCGAGCCGGTCGACCTGACCGTGGAGGACTACGGGCGCATGGCCGACCTCGTCGAGGAGTACGCGGACCTTCCCCTCGGCACGACCGATGCCGCCGTGATCGCGCTCGCGGAGCGCCTGGGTGTTGCCGAAGTCGCGACCCTGGACCGTCGTCACTTCACGGTCGTACGCCCACGCCACGTCGGCGCGCTCGTTCTGCTGCCCTGAACGTCAGCGGCCGGGCACCGTCGTCGCGCGGACGCCCTTCGAGATGAGGAAGCGGCGGCCGTCCCAGGCCAGCCGGCGGAGGACGTACGAGCCGTCGACGGCCTGCGCGTACTCGTCCAGCCCTTCCGCGCGCGGGACGAGGCGCCCGTCCGCGACCGGCCCGCGGTGGGCGCGCAGCACCAGCGGGCCGCCCCTGGCCCAGGTCAGGACGTCGTACGTCAGCGCGCCGTCGGTGAGCCGTACGGAGAACACCACGCCGTCGAGGCCCTGCCCGGTGAGCGGCGTCGCGTACACCTTGAGCTGCGCCCACGAGCGCCCGTCGTCGCGGCCCTCGTAGCGGGCGACGTACCCGTTGGGGGTCTGGACCAGCAGCCGGATCGCCTTGCGCCCGTCTATCCGCCCGGTCGCGGAGACGAGCTGACCCGCGTCGGTCTTGACCGCGAGGCAGGCGGGCGTGGCCATGTCGGGTACGAGCGCCCGGCACTCGCTGCCCTGCCGCGGCACGCCAGGGTCCACGAGCGCCACCAACGACTCGGCGGTGGTGACGGGATCCCCGGTGACCGGCGGCGGCGTCGTGGCCGTCGGCGTGGGTGACGGGGTGGCGGTCTTGGTCGGCTTCGGCTTGGGGCGCGGCTTCTTCGTCGTCGCCGAGGGGGTCGGCGTCTCGGAGGCGACCGGCTCGGGAGACGAGCCGCCACACCCCGCCAGCACCACTGCCGCCACGACGGCGGCCACCGACGCGCGCACGGCTACGGGTGCTTGCCGACCAGCCGCGCGGTGCCCGTCCCCGGCACGACGCGCCCCGCGACCCACGCGTGCACGCCGTGCCGCTGGAGCACCGCCAGCGCCCGGTCCTCGTCGTCGGGGTTGACGAACGCCACCATGCCCACGCCGTTGTTGAACGTCCGCTCCATCTCGGCCTCGGACACGCCGCCGCGCTCGGAGATGAACCGGAACAGCTCGGGCAGCGCCCACGACCCGCGGTCGATCTCCGCGTCGAGCCCCTCGGGGATGACGCGGGAGATGTTCGCGGCGAGGCCGCCGCCGGTGATGTGCGCGAAGGCGTGCGCCTCCACCTCCTCGATGAGCGCGAGGACCTGGCGGGCGTAGATCTTCGTCGGCGTCAGCAGCACCTCGCCCAGCGTTGACTCGAGCTCGTCGACGTAGCGGTCCAGGCGCATGCGCGCGGCGCCGAGGATCGCGTGGCGTACGAGCGCGAAGCCGTTGCTGTGCAGGCCGCTCGACGCCATCGCGACGACGACGTCGCCGTCACGGACGCGGTCGGACCCGAGAACGTTGTCCGCCTCCACGACGCCCACGCCGGTCGCGGCGAGGTCGTACGCGTCGTCGTCCATGATCCCCGGGTGCTCCGCCGTCTCGCCGCCGATGAGCGCGCAGCGGGCCTGCCGGCACCCTTCGGCGATGCCGCCGACGATCTCGGCCATCCGCTCGGGTACGACCTTGCCGCAGGCGATGTAGTCGAGGAGGAACAGCGGCTCGGCGCCGCAGACGACGAGGTCGTCGACGACCATCGCGACGAGGTCGATGCCGACGGTGTCGTGCTTGTCCATCGCCTGCGCGACGGCGAGCTTGGTGCCGACGCCGTCGGTGGACGACGCGAGCAGCGGCTTGCGGTACTTCGCCGTGTCGAGCGCGAACAGCCCCGCGAAGCCGCCGAGGTCACCGACGACCTCAGGCCTGGTCGCCTTCGCGACCTTCTCCTTCATGAGCTCGACGGCGCGTTCGCCCGCCTCGATGTCGACGCCGGCGGCGGCGTACGTGCTGCCGCCCTCGACCCGCCCCGTCACGGGCGCAGGAGGGCGTCGGCCGCGCCGACCCCCTCCAGCATCGCGTCGGGGCCGGGGTCGGCGCTGCCGAGGGTGCCCATGCCCTCGAGCAGGTGCTTGCCGAGCTGCTCGGCGGCGGGCAGCTGGATCGGGTACTGGCCGTCGAAGCAGGCGCTGCAGAGGCGTTCGGCGGGGATCGTCGTCGCGGCGACGAGGCCCTCCTGCGAGACGTACGCCAGCGAGTCGGCGCCGATGTGCCTGCGGATCTCGTCGACGGTCGCGGCGCTGGCGATGAGCTCGGCCTTGGTCGCGAAGTCGATGCCGTAGAAGCACGGCCACTTCACCGGCGGCGCGGAGATGCGGACGTGGATCTCCAGGGCGCCGGCCTCGCGCAGCATGCGGACGAGTGCGCGCTGGGTGTTGCCGCGGACGATGGTGTCGTCGACGACGACGAGCCGCTTGCCGTGCAGCACCTCGCGGACGGGGTTGAGCTTGAGCCGGATGCCGAGCTGGCGGATCGTGTCGGACGGCTGGATGAACGTCCTGCCGACGTAGCGGTTCTTGACCAGCCCCTCGCCGTACGGGATCCCGCTCTGCTCGGCGTAGCCGATGGCGGCCGGGCCGCCCGACTCGGGGACGGGGATGACGAGGTCGGCGTTGGCGGGCGCCTCGCGGGCGAGCTGGCGGCCGAGCTCGACGCGGGTGGCGTGGACGCCGCGTCCGGCGATGCGCGTGTCGGGGCGGGCCAGGTAGACGTACTCGAACAGGCAGCCCTTGGGCTCCGGCTCCGCCCACGTACGGGCGCGCAGGCCGTTGCTGTCGATCGCGACCAGCTCGCCCGGCTCGACCTCGCGGACGAACGACGCGCCGACGATGTCCAGCGCGGCGGTCTCGCTCGCGACGACCCAGCCGCGCTCGAGGCGGCCGAGGACGAGCGGGCGGACGCCGTTGCGGTCGCGGGCGGCGTACAGCGTCTGCTCGTCCATGAACACCAGCGAGAACGCCCCCCGCAGCCGCGGCAGCACGCCGACGGCGGCCTCCTCCAGCGACAGGTCGGGGTTGGCGGCGAGCATCGTCGTGATGAGGTCCGAGTCGGTCGTCGCGCCCATCTCGTCCTGCGCGGTGTCGACCTCGCGCGCGAGCTCGTGGGTGTTGGTGAGGTTGCCGTTGTGGCCGAGCGCGACGCTGCCGCGGCCGCCCTGGATCTGCTTGAACGACGGCTGGGCGTTCTCGTACGTGCACGAGCCGGTCGTCGAGTAGCGCGTGTGCCCGATGGCGAGGCTGCCGGTCAGCGTCGCGAGCGTCGGCTCGTCGAAGACCTGGGCGACGAGCCCGAGGTCCTTGTAGACGATGACGTTCGTGAAGTCGCTGACGGCGATGCCGGCCGCCTCCTGCCCGCGGTGCTGCAGGGCGTAGAGGCCGTAGTACGTCAGCTTGGCCACGTCCTCGCCGGGCGCCCAGACCCCGAAGACGCCGCAGGCGTCCTTGGGTGGCTGCTCGTCGGGGATGTTCGGCTCGGTCGGCGGGTGGCTGATGGCCACTCGGCGCTCCTCGTCGGTCGCGGGCGGGGAAGCCGTGCGGTTCAGTGTACCGATCCCTGGGTAGGGACGGTGGTCACACTTCCGAGTCCCACCACTTCGCGCGTTCGTCGACCCACGTCCAGAACCAGTTGGGCAGCGTCCGGTCGTGGTCGAACTCGAAGCGTTCCTGCTCCGAGAAGCGCTCCGCCGCCTCCGACACGGCGCTCATGATCGCGGCCCTGCTGAACCGCCCGCCGCGCGGTCCTGGGGTCATCGTGTACAGCTCGCGTGGCCGTTCGTGGGCGCGGCGCAGCCAGCCGAACTTGCCGCGGGCCCGCGCCTCGGCGTCGACGCGGACGTGCTCCACGACGCGGCGCTCGAACTCGGTCATCCGATCAGCGGCAGGTGCTCGGTGAGGTCGGAACGCTTGCCGGACGCCCTGATCTGGCCACGGGCGATCGCGTTGACCCAGCTCAGCCGCCCGGCGCTCACCTCGACGAACGCCACGGGGTCGGCCTCGGCGAGGTTCGGGGGCGTGCCGCGGGTGTGCCGGGGGCCGCCGAGGCACTGGACGGCGACGTGACCGGGGACGCGTACCTCCAGCGCGCGGCCCGGCGCGACCTGCTCGAGCAGCGCCGCGAACGCGCGCACCACGACCTTGAGCGCCGTCGGGTCCGGCGGCCACGGGGTGCCGGTCGCGGCGGCGAGGTCGAGGCCGTGCACGACGCCCTCGACGCAGCGCGTGACGAGGAAGTCCCCCAGCGGTACGGCGCCGAGCCGGACGAGCACGAGCCGCGCGGGGTCGGCGCCGTCGAGCGCCTCCTCGGTGGCAGTCACGGCCGCGGCGACCCGCGCGCGGAGGTCGGCGGGCGCGACGCCGGCGGCGTTGTCGACGGCTCGTTGCGCGACGGCGTCGGAGACCGCGCGCATGGCTCCGAGGTACGTCAGCATGTCCGCCTCGGGCTCCGCCGGCGCCGGCTTGGCGAGCGCGCGCGGCACGGCGTCGAGCGTCGAGGCGAGGTGCGCGACCAGCTCGGCGACGGTCCACGTACCGAGCCTCGTCGGCAGCGCGAACGCCTCGTCGGACAGCGCCGCCACCGTCTCGGAGACGAGGGCGTACTGCGCCGTCACGCCGGCGAGCGCGTCGGCCCCTGCGGGCAGTCGTACGGGCACGGCGAGGGACGCTACCTCACGCGAACAGCGCGGGGAGCGGCGCCTCCCACGTCGTCCGCAGCTCGTCCAGCGGCACCGTGAACCAGCCCTGCACGTCGAGCGTGTCGCCCACGACGACGCCGATCCGCGCGCAGGGGAACGACCGTGCGGCGCACATCTCCGTGAACCGCAGCTCCTCGCTGCGCGGCACCGCGACGACCGCGCGGCCCGCCGACTCGGAGAAGAGCATGACGAACGGGTCGGCGTCCTCCGGCAGCACGATGCGCGCGCCGTGCCCGCCGCGCAGGCAGGACTCGACCAGCGCCTGCGCGAGGCCGCCGTCGGAGAGGTCGTGCGCCGCGGAGAGCATGCCGTCGCGCGAGCCGGCGACGAGGATCTCGCCGAGCGTCCTCTCGGCCGCGAAGTCCACCGGCGGCGGCGTGCCGCCGAGGTGCCGGTGCTCGACCCAGGCCCACTCCGAGCCGCCGAAGTCGCCGGAAGTCACGCCCAGCAGCAGGAGCGTCTCGCCCTCCTCGGCGAACGCCACCGGCGTACGCCGCGCCACGTCGTCGAGCACGCCGAGGATGCCGACGACCGGCGTCGGGTTGATGGCCACATCCCCTGTCTGGTTGTAGAAGGACACGTTGCCGCCGATGACCGGCGTGCCCATCGCGACACAGCCGTCGGCGAGCCCGCGGACGGCCTCCGCGAACTGCCACATGACCTCGGGGTCCTCGGGGGAGCCGAAGTTGAGGCAGTCGGTCGCGGCGATCGGCACGGCGCCGACGGCGGCGACGTTGCGGCACGCCTCGGCGAGCGCGAGCTGCGCGCCGGCGTACGGGTCGAGGCGGGTGTAGCGGCCGTTGCCGTCGAGAGCGAGCGCGACGCCGGCACCGGACTCGGTGAGGCGTACGACGCCCGCGTCCTCCGGGGCGGCGAGGACGGTGTTGCCCTGGACGTAGCGGTCGTACTGGTCGGTGACCCAGCGCTTGGACGCGAGGTTGGGGGAGGCGGCGAGGCGCAGCAGCGTCGCGCGCAGGTCGGCGCCGGAGGCGGGGCGCGGCAGCCGGTCCGGGGTGTCGGCCTGCAGCGCGTCGAGGTCGGAGGGGCGGGCCATCGGGCGCTCGTACACCGGGCCCTCGTCGGCCAGCGCGCGCGGCGGCACGTCCACCACCGTCTGCCCGTGCCAGTCGACGACCAGCCGGTCGCCGTTCGTCACCTCGCCGATCGGGGTGGCCAGCGCGCCCCACTTGCGGCAGGTCGCGAGCACCTCGTCGAGGTGCTCCGGCTGCACGATCGCGAGCATGCGTTCCTGCGACTCCGACGCGAGCACCTCGGCCGCGGTCATCGACGGCTCGCGCAGCGGCACCCTGTCGAGGTCGACGTGCATGCCGCCGGAGCCCTTGGCCGCGGTCTCGCTCGTCGCGCAGGTGAGCCCCGCGCCGCCGAGGTCCTGGATGCCCGTGACGAGGCCGCGCTCGTACAGCTCCAGGCAGCACTCGATGAGGACCTTCTCGGTGAACGGGTCCCCGACCTGGACCGCGGGCCGCCGCGCCTCCGAGCCCTCGTCGAACGTCGCGGACGCGAGCACCGAGACGCCGCCGATGCCGTCGCGCCCGGTCTTGGCGCCGATGAGGACGACGACGTTGCCGGCGCCGGTGGCGGCCGCGAGATGGAGGCGCTCGACGGGGAGTACGCCCAGGCAGAGGGCGTTGACGAGCGGGTTGCCTGCGTACGTCGGGTCGAAGACGACCTCGCCGCCGATGTTCGGGAGGCCGAGGCAGTTGCCGTAGCCCGAGATGCCCGCGACGACGCCGTCGACGAGGCGGCGGGTGTCCGGCGCGGTCGCGTCGCCGAACCGCAGCGAGTCCATGACCGCCACCGGCCGCGCGCCCATCGCGAGGATGTCGCGGACGATGCCGCCGACGCCCGTGGCCGCGCCCTGGTACGGCTCCACGAAGCTCGGGTGGTTGTGCGACTCGACCTTGAACGTCACCGCGAGCCCGTCGCCGACGTCGATGACGCCGGCGTTCTCGCCGATGCCGGCGAGGACGCGCTCGTTGGTCACGACGGCGTCGCCGAAGCGGCGCAGGTGCACCTTCGAGGACTTGTACGAGCAGTGCTCGCTCCACATGATCGAGAACATCGCCAGCTCCTCGTCCGTCGGCCGCCGGCCGAGGATGTCGAGGATGCGGGCGTACTCGTCGTCCTTGAGGCCGAGCTCGGCATAGGGCTGCGTGTCCGTCACACGCTCAGGCTAGACGACGCCGAGCGGCGGGCGCCCCGCCGTCCAGGCGAGGCGGAATTCGCGACCCGCGCCCATTCGGGTGAGATATCACCCATTTCGCGGCGGGGCTGACTACTTTCGCACATTTCCGTACTTCATCGGCAAGCAAACCTGTACACCGTAGTGAGGTCCCCCGTACGGTTCGTCCCGTTTCGGGGGAATCTCACACCCAGAAGGGGGAACCATGCGAAAGGCAATCCTGCGCTGTGCTGCCGTGGCAGCCACCGCCGTCCTGACCACGACGTTGCTGCCGGCCAGCACGGCCGTCGCCGCCACGTCCGACGACTGCCGCGCGACGGAGTCCACCAGGCTCTTCACTGGTGGCCTCAACGAGCAGCCCGACGACCGCGTCTGGATCGACAGCCAGAGCTCGACCCGCACCGTCGTCTGCGTCCGGTGGACGTGGGTACAGGTCCCGCTCGGGGGCCTCACGATCATCGCGGACGTCGCGTCCGGCGGCACGCTGCCCGACGTGGACGTCGACGACGACGCGTCGCTCTGCCCCACCGTGCTCGCCACGGTCGCCGACCCGGTACCCGTCCAGATCTCGATCGGGCTCGCGGCCAGTGCTGTCTGCGTCAAGACCGGCACCACCACGATGAGCATCCAGTTCCTCGAGGGAAACGTGGGCCCGAGCACGCTCCCGGTGCTCGAGGTCTGGCGTGACGGCGGGGCCGACTGGGGCTACTTCGACGTCGCCGCGTGCCCGGTCGAGTTCGCGCTCGCTGTCGCGATCCAGGAGCCGACGGACTGCATGGAGACCAACGACCGTCTCTTCCCGTAGCGCACCCGAGGCCGCCCCGGGACTACTTCCGGGGCGGTCCGCTGCGCAGTCACGCTGACTCACTCATACAGCCGGAGTGAGAGACAGCCTTGCTTTTCCACGGAGGAAGAATGCGCAAAGTCGCTCTACTCGCGCTGCTCGCCGGCAGCGTGGCGTACGGCGCTCCCTCGGCGAGCGCCTGCCACATCACCCAACCGCTGAATCCCCGGTGCCACGTTCACTCCGCTGCGTTCACCGGAACAACCCAGATGGGTTGCTTCGGCTGCCCTGGCCCACGGCCCGGTACCGCCAGCCTGTCGGTCACGAGCGGCGTCGTCATCAACGGAAGCGCCCACGCTGACTACACGGCGGTCCTACCGGCTGACACGACCTGCATCATCAGCGGCACGGCGACGGGCAACGTGACGGGTGCCGTCAACGTCAACTTCAACTGGGTGCGCCTCGGCGCCGTGGCAGTCATCACGACCACGGGCGACATCAACGGCGCGGGTGTCGCCACGTTCGTCATCACGTCGCCGGTCGGTAACCCCTGCGGCGGCCCGATCACTGCGCAAGTCGCCGGCGCGGTGGCCGGTACCTAACAGCAATGGAGGATGAATGAAGCTGTTCTTGCTCGCCACGTTGCTCACCGGCAGCGTGGCGCACGCCGCTCCCGTAGCGAGCGCCTGCCGGACCCAACCGCTGAATCCCCGGTGTGCTGTGGGCTTCACTGGTGTAGCCAGCATCGGCTGTTTCGGCTGCCCAGGTCCGCGTCCCGGAACCGCCACACTGACGGTCGTTGGGGCTGCTTTCGGGAGCGCCAGCGCTTCGTACACCGTCGTCGACCCGGCTGACGCGACCTGCGTCATCAGTGGCAGCGCAACCGGCTCGGTCACCGGCGCGATCGACGTCAACTTCACCTGGCTACGTGTCGGCGCCACGGCGGTCATCACGACTACGGGAGACATCGACGGCGCGGGTGCCGCCGTGTTCGTCGTGACGTCCCCTGTCGGCAATCCATGTGGCGGGCCCGTCACCGCACAAGTCGCCGGCGCGATCGAGGGGACGTGACGATGAGGAGGATCCTGCTCGTCACGGTGCTCGCGGGTGGTGCGCTGTACGGCACCACCCCGGCAGACGCATGTCACCTGACCAACCCGGGCAACCCGCGCTGCTGGTCGGGCCATGCCGACGAGGCGGCGTGCCCGGCTTTCACCAGCCTCGCCGGCAGCTACGGCGTGGTCACGGTGACCTCGCAGGGGGACGTCTACGTCGCAGGTGAGCCGACCTGGGACTGTCCGCCGTACGACGGCTGATCCAGTGACGGCCCCGGCGCCCGCTGTCTTCGGTGGGCGCCGGAGCCGTCTCTACAGCGATGGCGGCGTCACCGAACGCCAGCCGAGCAGGCCGCAGAGGCCGACGCCGAGCGCGTTCGCGACGCCGTGGGTCGCGGCCATCTGCCGCAGAGTCGGGTGGCCGTACCCGAACGCCTCGCCCGCCGCCCACCACAGCGCCAGCGCCATCGTCAGCGGGATGGCCAGCGCGGCGACGACGAGGAACGCGTGGGGGCGCAGGCGAAGCAGGGCGTACGACGTCAGCAGCAGCCCGCCCGTCAGCACCGTGGCGCCGACGAGCTCGACGGCGTTGCCGGTGAAGAAGCCCGCGAACGTGATCGCGGTCCCGACCGGCACCGCCCACGCGCCCGCGGTCGTGAGACGGCTCGGCGCGGCCTGCCAGGTGAGCCCCGCGACGAGCACCGCCGCGAACGCCGCGTAGTGGAAGTGCGCCACGGTCAGCCCGTGGATGGCGAGGGTGAAGCCGAGCAACTCGATTCCCGCGCGCTCCGCCACGAGGCTGGTCGCCGCGACGAACAGCGCCGCGCAGGCGAACCCCGCCACCATGTCGCGCGTGCCGAGCCGCCGGTCGCGCAGGAACCGCAGTGCAGCGAGCGCCGCGACGGCAGCGCAGGCGACGGCGTACGGCAGCACGAGAGCCACCGCGACGGCGCCGCGTTCCAGCAGCAGACCCCAGCCCGCGACGAGCGCGAGGAACGGCCAGAACGGGACCAGGCGGGCCACGCCCGGCGTCGCCAGGCGGCGGAGCCCGAGCGGCGCGACGACGGCCATGCCCAGCACCGACAGGGCGCCGACCAGACCAGGCACGCCGCCAGGCTAACGAAGCTGCCCGCGGTTACTGGTGAGTAGCGACAACGGCCCAGCACGAACTGGTGAGCCACGACGTCGCTACTCACCAGTAACATCTGCGCCGGCCGATGTCGGCCCCCGCAGCTACGCCTTGAGGCCGACGTGCTCCAGGACGCTCGTGAAGAAGCCGAGCCCGTCGGTGCCGGGGCCGGTCAGCGCCTCGACCGCGTGCTCGGGGTGCGGCATGAGGCCGACGACGTTGCCGTCCTCGTTGGTGATGCCGGCGATGTCGCGGAGCGAGCCGTTGGGGTTGCCGTCGAGGTACCGCGCGACGACCCGCCCCTCGGCCTCGAGCGCGTCGAGCGTGCGCTCGTCGGCGTAGAAGCGGCCCTCGCCGTTCTTGAGGACGATCGTGACCTCGTCGCCCTCGGCGTACGCCGTCGTCCACGCGGTCTTGGCGCACTCGATCCGCAGCCGCTGGTCGAGGCAGGTGAAGCGGCGGCCGCCGTTGCGCATGAGCGCGCCGGGGAGCAGGTGCGACTCGCAGAGCACCTGGAAGCCGTTGCAGATGCCGAGGACCGGGCCGCCGGAGCGCGCGTGCGCGATGACGGCCTCCATCACCGGCGAGAAGCGGGCGATGGCGCCACAGCGGAGGTAGTCGCCGTACGAGAACCCGCCCGGCAGGATCACGGCGTCCACGCCGTGCAGCGACGGGTCGGCGTGCCACAGGCTCACGGGTTCGCCGCCGGCCAGCTCGACGGCGCGCAGCGCGTCGCGGTCGTCGAGCGATCCGGGGAACGTCACGACGCCGACGCGGGCGGGCATGCGGGCTCCTCGACGTGGTCTGGAGGGGTGCGGTCCCAGCGTACCTGGGGGCCGGGGTCTTTACGCGCCAGGAAGGAGAACCCACAATCGGCGCAGAAATAGGCTTTCTCACCCCCCAGCAAGGGAGAGCCGTGAACGTCCGCCGGGTGCTCCTCGCCGCGACCGCCGTCAGCGCGCTGCTGGCGTCGTCGCCGGCGACGGCTGTGGGGACGTACACCCTGGACGGCAAGCGGACGACGTCGAGGACGTGGTCCGGCACGCTCGACGCGGCCGCCGTCCCGGTCACCGGCACGACCGAGGGCGAGATCGACCCGGTCCTCGAGGACTGCACCGAGCAGAGCTGCAGCGTGCGCAACCTCCGGCTCACACTCCCCAAGGGCAGGACCAAGGGCGAGTTCGTCGTCAGCGGCGTCTTCGACGCGTCGATGGCCGGCGCGCTCGTGCTGTACACCAGCAAGGGCGACTTCTACCGCAGCCACGACATCGTGGGGTGCTGCCCGCTTCCGGACAGCGAAACCTTCACCAAGTACCACCTGAGCTTCCGGGTCAACCAGCTTCCGATGGGCCGTTACACGTTCGCGGTCGTCAACCGCGGGGGTACGGGGACGTTCAAGGCCACCATCACGTGGACGGCGCTCCCGCCGGAGCGCAAGAAGCCCTCCTAGGGGTATCCCGCCTCGCGCAGCCCCGCGAGTGCCTTCTCGTCGCCCTCGGCCACGATCCGCTTCGCGTCCGTGCACCCGCGGAACGCCTCGCTCGACGGCGTCAGCGCGCACGCAGCCAGCTCGACCTTCCGCGCCGTCAGCTCGTCCTCGGCGGTGACGTCGACGCTGCCCGCGTGCCACAGCTCGTGCGCCAGCTCCGGCAGCAGGAACCCCTTGAACTGCCCCCCGCCGCGGATGAACGCGTCGTTGAGCAGGATGCGCGGCGGCGTGCCCGGCAGCGTCGTGGTCAGCTCGCCGGTGCGCCCGAAGTTGGCGAACGACACCACCGCGCCCTGCTCCGCGAGGCGCTTCATACGCTCGGCCAGCTCGACGCCGTACGTGTCCACCGCGGCGACCCGCCGGCAGAGCCCGCGCAGTGCCTCGGCGAGCAGGTCGCCGGTCTCCGCGCCGCCCTGCACCTTGAGGCCGCTGATCGCGCCGCACTCGACGTCGCGCACCGGCGCGTCCGGCAGGACGACCCGGCCCACGTGGTGCGACTGCTCGCCGGCCATGGGGGGCGATCGGCGTTCGTAGAGGGGCTGCTCCTCGAACGACGCCATCGTGACGATCGCGACGATGCCGACGGCGACGAACCCGGTGAGCACCACGCCGATGCCGGCCCAGAACCACAGCGGGAGCCGGGGCCACGGGCGCTTGACGGGTGGGCGACGCCCCTGGCCGACCTGCGGCACAGGGGTCTGCGTCATTCCTCTACTCGGACGGTGAAGTCCTCGATGACGGGGTTGGCGAGCAGCTTCTCCGCCATCGTGCGGACGTCGGCGAGCCGCTGCTCGTCGACCTCGCCCGACAGGTCGATCTCGAAGTGCTTCCCGACGCGGACCCCCTCGACGCCGGTGAAGCCGAGCGAAGGCAGGGCGTTGGCGACGGCCTGGCCCTGCGGGTCGAGGATCTCGGGCTTGAGCGTGACGTCGACGACGACGCGCGGCACGGCGGGCTCCGTTCGGTTGGCGGTGCGCCCAACCCTACCTACGTGCGCGGCTTGCGCGAGACGAGGCGGACGTCGTACTCCTCGTGGTAGTCGATCGTCCCGAACTCCGTGCGCACCGTCGCGTCCACGCGCCCCGTCTTGCGGATCATGTACGGCCCGTCGAGCGCCAGCCAGTAGTCGCTCGGGTTGGTGCCCGTGGAGCTGCCGGACAGCGTCGTGTCGAAGCGCACGTGCAGCGCGCGGACCGTGCCGTCGCCGGCGGAGACGCGTTCGATCCCGACGATGCGCGCCTCGGTGTGCGTCTTCGCGCGCTCCGACACGCAGTCGAACTCCCACGTGTACCCCGCCGCGGTCGAGGGCGGACGGAGCCACGAGTCGCCCGAGCACTGGTACGTCATCCGCTCGGAGATCCCGTAGAACGTGTGCATCGTGTCGTACGTCCTGATCTTGCTGGTCCTGCCGTCCCCGCAGTCGGTGACGTCGTCCCAGCGGCCCTCGACCGGCTCCCAGCGCAGGCTCGACCCGCAGCCCGAACGCCGGATCGTCCACGTGGTCTCCGACGGGTAGTCGTGCCGCGACGTGGTCGGGCCGGCGTCGCCGGTCTCGTGGCCGGTGGTGGCGTAGACGTACACGCCCTCGGGCGCGGCGGTGAGGCTCGGCCCCGCGGTCCCCGGCTTGGGCGCTGTGGTGCCGCCTGGCCGGGCCGTCGCGGTGGGCGCGCCGCTCGTCCCCGGCTTGGCCGGAGCGCTGCTGCCGCGGACGGCGGTGCCGGTCGCGGACGGCGTGGGCGCCGGACTCGTCGGCGACCCCGGTGACGGCGTCGCGCTCTGCCCCTCGCGGAAGCGGGCCACGGCGTCGTCGACGCTCACCGGCTTGGCGTCGGAGAGCGCGCGCAGGCCGAGCGCGCCGCAGCCGCCGACGAGGGTCAGGACGACCGCGCCGGCGTGCAGGCGGCGCCACCGTGTCACAAGGTCATGCTTCGCCGTTTCGTGGCGACGTACCCCTGTGATCTACGTCACATGGAGGGCGTGTCTCACGACCCGTCGATCTGCCGTGCGACGCCCGGTACGGTACCTCGCGGCGTTGCCTCCTCCGCCTTGCGATGCCCCATCCCGGACGCCGCTCGCGACGATCACGGGTGGTGAGACGCGCCCTACGCGTTGCGCAGGTAGTCGTCGAACGACGCGCCGGTGAGCCGCTCGTACGCCTCGACGTACTTCGCGCGCGTCTTCTCGACGACCTCGGCGGGCAGCGCGGGCGGCTCGCTGTTCTTGTCCCAGCCCGAGCCGACGAGCCAGTCGCGGACGTACTGCTTGTCGTACGACGGCTGCGCCTTGCCGGGCTCGTACGTGTCCGCGGGCCAGAACCGCGACGAGTCCGGCGTCAGCACCTCGTCGCCGAGGGTCAGGACGCCGTTCTCGTCGTGGCCGAACTCGAACTTGGTGTCGGCGAGGATGACGCCGCGCTCGCCGGCGTGGACGGAGGCGCGTTCGAAGATGCCGATGGTGAGCCGCTTGAGCTCGTCGGTGAGCTCGCGGCCGACGGTGGCGGCGACGGCCTCCTCGGAGATGTTCTCGTCGTGCAGCCCGACCTCGGCCTTGGTGGCCGGCGTGAAGATCGGCGCGGGCAGCTTCGAGCCGTCCACGAGGCCGGCGGGCAGCGCGATGCCGCAGACCTCGCCGGTGGCGTTGTAGTCCTTGAGGCCGGAGCCGGTGAGGTAGCCGCGCGCGACGCACTCGACGGGCACCATGGCGAGCCGCTTGCAGAGCATCGAACGCCCGCGCAGCTGCTCGGTGTACGGCTTCAGCTCGGCTGGGTACTCGTCCACCTTCGTCGTGATGACGTGGCTCGGCACGATCTCCGCGAGCAGGTCGAACCAGAACAGGCTCAGCGCCGTCAGCACCGCGCCCTTGTCGGGGATCTCGGTGGGGAGGACGTAGTCGAACGCGCTGATCCGGTCGGAGGCGACGAGCAGGATCGCGTCGTCGCCCACCGCGAACAGCTCGCGGACCTTGCCGGACCCGACGTGCGTGAGACCGGCGAACTCTTCGGCGGCGAGGGGCATGGGGCTCCTTTATCGGACGATGCTGGTGACGAGGTCGCGCTGCTTGCGGAGGAACGGGAAGTACACGGCGCCGACCATCTGCTTGCCGCCGAACGCGTGGACCTGGCGCTGCGTCAGGTCGACGAGGCCCGGCGTGCAGACGCCGCCGAACCACTCGACCGGCGGCTTGGTGCCCTGGGCGACCCCGGCGGCGCCGGGCTCCACGGTGGTGGCGGCGAGGACGGGGACGGCGCCGAAGCCGGACTGGAGGCCGTTCGGCAGGCCGCCCGGGAAGCCGCGCGCGACCTGCGTCGCCTCGTTGACGAAGTCGAGCCACCCCTGGAGCGTCACCTCCGGCACCGCGCAGACTACGACGCTGGTCTTGAGCTGCGTGAGCATCCACTGGACGCGGAACGGCTTGCGCCGCCCGACGATCGCGGGCACGCCGCGCAGGCTGATGCGCTCCACGGCGTACTTGTTCGCGGCGAGGCGGCGTTCGGCCTCGGCCAGGAACTCCTCGGGGGTCACGGGCGCCAGTCTCTCATCTACGCGGGCGCCCACGCGGCGGCCTGCACGCCCTCGGCGAAGACGTCGCCGCCGATCTGGAGCTGGTCGTCCCTGGTGATCACGGCGAGCCTCTCGTCCGGCCCGCTCGCCGCCCACCGCGCGTCGGCCGCGACGTGCCTCCACCCGTCGTCGACGAGCGCGTACGCCTCGCTCGCGACGTCCTCGCCCTGGGGACCGAGGTAGGCGAGGGTGGCGACGATCCGGCCGTCCGCGCCGGTCACGATGGAGAGCACGGCCGGCTCGGCGCGGCGGCGTACCGGCGACTCGATGGGCAGCTCGCGCTTCGCGGCGAGGTCACGGACGACGACCCACTCCCTGGTGCGGTCCCGGTTGATGCGGTCGCCCGCGCTGTGCACGACCCGGCGCCCGTCGGTGGTGACGGCCGCGTGGTGGACCGGGTAGTCGCGCGGGTTGGCGAAGAACGGCGTCGCGCGGCCGTCCGTGGTGAGCTCGTACACGGTCGACGGGCCGCCCGCGAACGCCGCGCCGGGCTTCGGCTCCTCCACGAGGACCGGGCCCCTCGCCGTGAGCAGCGCGCCGGCGCGCAGCCGGAGCGGGACGACGCGGGGCTTGCCGCCGGCGAGCATCTTCGC
Organism: Frankiaceae bacterium; assembly: GCA_035556555.1. GTDB lineage: Bacteria > Actinomycetota > Actinomycetes > BP-191 > BP-191 > BP-191. Next base: position 23,576 of record DATMES010000022.1, on the reverse strand, counting down.
CGGGTCGGCGACGACCAGCATGGAGCGCTTCCCCGCCGGGCGGTACGTCGTGACGAAACCGGTCTCGGTGCCCAGAAGCCCCTCCGTCGAGAGGTTCGGCTCCTCCCAGGTCGCGGTACGCGAGGTCGCCGGCTCGTGGACGACGAGCGCGGACCCGCCGCCCGGCGCCTGCTGGAACCAGCCGACGTACCTGCCGTCGCCGGTCCACGCGATCGAGTCGGCCTCGGGCGCCTGGCCGGCGAGCGTCCGCACCGTGCCGTCGGGCAGCGCGAGCCGGACCTGGCGGGCCGTCGTGAAACCGAGCGTCCCGCCGATCGGCTCGCGCGTGGCCGAGGCCGTGGGGGTCGGCGCCGACGTGGGCTCGGGTTCGCCGTCGTTCGTGCACGCGACGGCGGCCACCAGGACCAGGGCCGCCGCGAGCGTCCGCATCAGGCCAGCGACGCCAGCCGGTCGAACACCGGGCCGAGGCGCGAGAGGTAGCGGTCGGGGCGGCAGACCTCGTCGAGGCGTTCGTCGGTGAGGGCGTCGGCCTCGGGGTGCTTGCGCAGCGTCTCGCGGAACGGCACCCCGCTCTGCCACGTCTCCATCGCCGCGGCCTGCGTGACGGCGTACGCGTCCTCGCGGGAGAGGCCTGCCTCCACCAGCTCCAGCAGGACGGCGCTCGTGTAGATGAGGCCGCCGGTCGCGTCGAGGTTGGCGCGCATCCGCTCGGCGTCGACGGTGAGGCCGGTGACGAGCTTGGTCGTGAGGTGCAGCAGGTAGTCGGTGCCGATCGCGGCGTCGGGGAGCGCGATCCGCTCGACGGAGGAGTGGCTGATGTCGCGCTCGTGCCAGAGCGGGATGCCCTCCATGACGGGGACGACCTGCGCGCGGACGACGCGGGCCAGACCGCAGATGCGTTCGCAGAGGATCGGGTTGCGCTTGTGCGGCATCGCGGAGGAGCCCTTCTGGCCCTTCCTGAACGGCTCCTCGAGCTCGCGTACCTCGGTGCGCTGGCCGTGGCGTACCTCCAGCGCGACGGCCTCGCAGACCGTCGCCATGACGCCGAGCGCGGAGACCCACTCGCTGATGCCGTCGCGGATCACGACCTGCGTCGCGGCGTCGGCGGGGGTCAGGCCGAGCTGCGCGGCGACGTGGCGCTCGACGTCGTCGTCGATGTTGGAGTACGTCCCCACCGCGCCGCTGATCTTGGCGATAGCGACGGCCTCGCGGGCGCGCCGGAGCCGGTCGCGGCTGCGGGCCATGGCGAACGCGAAGTTCGCGACCGTGTGGCCGAACGTGTCGGGCTCGGCGTGGACACCGTGCGTACGGCCGACCTTGACCGTGTCACGGTGCGCGAGACCCAGGCCGCGGAGGTGGCCGACGAGGGCGTCGGCCTTGGCCAGCAGGATGTCGGTGGCGTCGGTGAGCTGCAGCGCCAGCGCGGTGTCGAGCAGGTCGCTGCTCGTCATGCCGAAGTGGACGTACGCCGCCGCCTCGCGCGGTGTCGTGTTGTCCGCCCAGGCCGACAGGAACGCGATGACGTCGTGCTGCGTCACCTGCTCGATCTCGTCGACCGCCTCGGGGGTGGGCGGCGGCGCGTTCTTGACAGGCTCGACGCAGTCGGCGGGGACGACGCCCGCCGCGGCGTGGGCTTCCAGGACGAGGGTCTCGACCTGGCACCAGAGCTCGTACTTGTGGGCCTCGGACCAGACCCGGCCCATCTCGGGGAGGGTGTACCGCCCGATCATCGAGAGAGGGAGGCGGTGGCGGCGCTCTCGAAGTCGTCCTTGAACTTCCAGAGCTTGGCGCGCAGGTCCGGGTCGTTGGTGGCGAGGATCTGCACGGCGAGGACGGCGGCGTTCTTCGCGGCGTCCAGGCCGACGCAGGCGACCGGCACGCCCGGCGGCATCTGGCTGATGGCGAGCAGCGCGTCGAGCCCGTCGAGCGCGCCGCCCTTGATCGGGACGCCGATGACCGGCAGGACCGTGTGCGCCGCAACGACGCCCGGCAGCGCGGCGCTCATGCCGGCGCCGGCGATGACGACCTCGTAGCCGCGCGGCTCGAGCTCGGCCATCCAGTCGGCGAGCGCGCGCGGGGCGCGGTGCGCGGAGATGGAGCACTCGTCGTACGCGATGCCGAAGCGTTCCAGCATCGCTCCGGCCTGGTTCATCACGTTGGCGTCGCTCAGCGAGCCGTAGACGATGGCGACCTTCGGGCTCTCGTCGGGCACGTCGTTCTCTCCCCTGGATGTTCGCGGGCGCGGTGGGGTCATTCTCTCGCACCGTCGGCGTGGCGCCTAACCGGCGGCTGTCGCCGCGATGTCCGTGCGCCACTGGGCGCCGGGGAAGGAGATCCGGCCGACGGCCTCGTACGCCTTCGTTCTTGCGGTGTTCAGGTCGGAGCCCGTGGCCGTGACCGAGAGGACCCGGCCGCCGTTCGTGAGGACCTTGCCGTCCTCGAGGCGGGTGCCGGCGTGGAGGACGTCTGCTGCCTTGGCGGCTTCGGTCAGCCCGTCGATCGGCTGGCCCGTGGTGGGCTTGCCCGGGTAGCCGAGCGCGGCCATGACGACCGTGACGGCTGCCTGGTCGTCCCAGTCCAGGGTGGTGCCTGCGAGGCTGCCGGTGGCGGCCTGGTGGAGCAGCTGCGCCAGCGGGGTCTTCAGGCGGGCGAGGACGACCTGCGTCTCGGGGTCGCCGAAGCGGGCGTTGAACTCGATGACCTTCGGGCCGTTCTTCGTGATCGCGAGACCGGCGTAGAGCAGGCCCTGGAACGGCGTTCCCCTGCGGCGCATCTCGTCGATCGTCGGCTGGAGGACCGTTCTCGTGACCTCGTCGGTCAGGCCGGGGTCGGCCCAGGGGAGCGGCGAGTAGGCGCCCATGCCGCCGGTGTTCGGGCCGGTGTCGCCGTCGCCGATGCGCTTGAAGTCCTGCGCGGGCTGCAGCGGCAGCACCGTCGTGCCATCCGTGATACCGAACAGGCTCACCTCGGGGCCGTCCAGGTACTCCTCGATCACGACCCGCTTGCCGCGGGCGTGCTCGGCGGCGGCGGCGCGGTCCGTGGTGACGACGACGCCCTTGCCGCCGGCCAGGCCGTCGTCCTTGACGACGTACGGCGGCTCGTACTCGTCCAGCGCGGCCTCCACCTCGTCGCCGGTCTCGCAGACGGCGTAGCCCGCCGTCGGGACGCCGGCGCGCGCCATGACGTCCTTGGCGAACGCCTTGCTGCCCTCCAGCTGGGCCGCCTCGGCGGAGGGGCCGAAGCAGGCGCGGCCGCGGGCGCGTACGGCATCCGCGACGCCGGCGACCAGCGGCGCCTCGGGGCCGATGACCGTGAGGTCGGCGTCCACGGCGTCGGCGAGGTCGGCGACGGCGTCGCCGTCGAGGGGATCGACGTGGCGGGTCTCGGCGACCTGCGCGGTGCCGGCGTTGCCTGGGGCGCAGACGAGGTGGCGTACCGCGGGGTCGCGGCGCAGGGCGAGGCAGAGGGCGTGCTCGCGGGCGCCGTTGCCGATGACAAGAACTCTCACGGGCGGCATCCTGCCATCGCCCACGTCCGGGCATTCCCTACCGAACGGAGCCAGCCATGGTCAGACGCCTGCTCGCTGTCGGCGCCCTGCTGTCCGCGGTGTTCCTCGGCGGCGCCGCGCACGCCGAGTGCGTGGCCCCCGAGGCCTGCTACCGCAACGTCGTGCTCTACCAGGACTGCGTCCCGCGGCCGGAAGGCGGCTGCACGCCCGTCACCGTCGAGGCGCCCCTGTGCTGGGGCGGCTCGATGTGGACAACGGTCTTCTGCTAGACGCGGCCCCACCCCCGGGTGCCGTTTCGGCCGGCACTCGCAACGGACGTCCGCGAGCGGCGCCGGCTTCGGCACCGGCGCCGTTCGCCGTCTCTAGACTCGGGAGCGGAGGTGGCGCCGCGTGGCGGACGAGGGATACCAGCCGTTCCCCGACATCTCGGCGTGGACAGCGGTGCCGTTCGACCCGACGACGTACGACCAGTACGCCGCGCTCCTCGAACAGGCTCGCGCCGAGGCGACCGAGGAGGCGCGCGAGCACGCCGTGAAGACGGCGATGCGGTACGCGGGCACCGACACCGGAGCCATCGAAGGGCTCTACACGACCGATCGTGGCTTCACCCGCACCGTCGCCATCGAGGCCGCGGGCTGGGAGGCGGCGGCGAACGAGCGAGGCCCCAACGCCGCGGCGATCATCAAGGACCAGATCGAGGCGTACGAGTGGGTGCTCGACCTCGTGGCCGAGTCGCGGCCGGTCACCGAGCACGTGATTCGCGAGCTCCACGTGATGCTCTGCCGCAGCCAGGACACGTACGTCGTACACACCGAGGTGGGGCCGCAGGAGCAGCCGCTACCGAAGGGGCAGTACAAGACGCTGCCCAACAACCCGACCAGTCTCGCGACGGGTCAGATCCACCACTACGCGCCGCCGGACATGGTCGCGCCGGAGATGGCGCGGCTCGTGGCGTCGCTGTCGTCGGAGTCGTATCTCGCCGCTCATCCGGTGGTGCAGGCGGCGTACCTGCATTACTCGTTCGTGGCGATCCACCCGTTCGCCGACGGGAACGGCCGCGTCTCCCGCGCGCTCGCGTCGGTTCCGCTGTACCGCGCGCTGCGCGTGCCGTTCATGCTGCTGCGCGAGGACCGCGACGAGTACCTCGACTGCCTAGCGGCCGCCGACTCCGGTGACCTACGCAGGTTCGTCTCGTTCGTTGTCGAGCGCGTCATCGAGACCGTGGATCTTGCTGTCCTCACGGTCCGAGCCGGCGCGCAGGCTGACCAGGCAGGGTCGTTGGCGCGACTCAGGGACCTCGTCACGGGTGTTGGCGGGCTCAGCCACGACCAGCTTGATGCCGTGGCGAACCGCCTGCTCGACGCAGTTCACTCAGAAGTGTCCGAGCAGGTAGCCGCGCTGTCGCTACCGGTGGGTGTGTCGCTCACGGTGGACGTCCGTCAAGGACGGTTCGATGCGCCGGGCTACCGGTCGTCTGTTGCGGATCCCCGCATCGTTCAGATCAACGCGGAGTCGCATCCGCCCGCGGGCGCGCGGCGGGCGATCCGCATCGTCACGCTGATCGCCACGGACGACGACTGCCCCGCATTCCTCGTCGCCGGGATGGGTCGCCGAGCTGAGTTCGCCGTACGCGACGTCGAGCCGACGCTACGTACAGTGGCGCGCGTCAAGATCAGCGCCCTCGTCACTGAGATCATCGCCGCGGCGCTGGAGGCGCTCACCGAGGCAGCGGAGGACACGCTCCGGAAGAGCGGGTACCTCGGTTAGACCAAGTCCCTGACGACCACCGTCTGCGTACGGCCGGGGCCGACGCCGATGGCGCTGATGGGCGCGCCGGACATCTCCTCCAGCGCCTTGACGTACGCCTGAGCGTTCTTCGGCAGGTCCTCGAACGTCGTTGCGCCGGTGATGTCGTCGTCCCAGCCGGGGAGCTCTTCGTACACCGGCTCGGCGTGGTGGAAGTCCGACTGCGACACCGGCATCTCGTCGAAGACCGTGCCGCCGACGCGGTAGCCGACGCAGACGGGGATGCGCTCGATGCCGGAGAGCACGTCGAGCTTGGTGAGGAAGAAGTCGGTGAGGCCGTTGATGCGCGCGGCGTAGCGGGCGATGACGGCGTCGAACCACCCGCACCGACGTGGCCGCCCCGTGGTGGTGCCGAACTCGCCGCCGTTCTCGCGCAGCAGCGTGCCCCACTCGTCGTTCAGCTCGGTCGGGAACGGCCCCTCGCCGACCCGCGTCGTGTACGCCTTGAGCACGCCGATCGCGCGCGTGAGGTGCCGCGGCGCGATGCCGGAGCCGGTGCAGGCGCCGCCGGTGGTCGGGTTGGACGACGTGACGAACGGATACGTCCCGTGGTCGACGTCGAGCATGGTGGCCTGGCCGCCTTCGAGCAGGACGTTCTTGCCGTCGAGCAGCGCGTGGTGCAGCAGCAGGGCGGTGTCGGCGACGAGCGGCTGGAGGCGGTCGGCGTACGTCAGCAGCTCGTCCACGACCGCGTCGGTCTCGATGGCCTTGCGGTTGTAGACCTTGGTGAGCAGCTGGTTCTTGGCCTTGAGCGCGCCGTCGACCTTCTGCCGCAGGATCTTCTCGTCGAACAGGTCCTGCACCCGCACCCCGACGCGGGACATCTTGTCGGCGTACGCGGGCCCGATCCCGCGGCCGGTGGTGCCGAGCTTGGCGTTGCCGAGGAACCTCTCGACCACCTTGTCCATGGTGCGGTGGTACGGCGTGATGACGTGCGCGTTGGCGCTGATGAGCAGCCGCGAGGTGTCGACGCCGCGCGCGTCCAGCAGGTCGATCTCCTCGAAGAGGACGCCGAGGTCGACGACGACGCCGTTGCCGATGACCGGCACGAGCGTCGGCGTGAGGATGCCGGTGGGGAGCAGGTGCAGCGCGTACTTCTCGCTGCCGATGACGACGGTGTGGCCGGCGTTGTTGCCGCCGTTGTAGCGGACGACGTAGTCGAGCCGGTCACCGAGCAGGTCGGTGGCCTTGCCCTTCCCCTCGTCTCCCCACTGTGCCCCGACGATGACGACGGCGGGCATACGCGCTCCTCCGGACAAAACGAAAGACCCCGGCAAGTGCCGAGGCCTCTTGCGGAGAGATGTTACCGGACGCCGTACGCTCCTCGCCATGCCCAAGCTGCCCGGCCTGTCCGACGTCGTCGACCTGCTCAACACGCAGACCCAGGCGCTGCTCGCCGTCCCCGACGCGGTCCGCGCGGTCGTGGAGCTGGCGATCGACGCGCAGCGCGTCGTACGTCGCCTCGACAGCCTTCTCGACGACCTGGAGCAGCCACTGCGGGAGCTCGCGCCTGGACTGGAGAAGCTGGCCCGCACGCTGGAGGGCGACGAGATCCAGTCGATCGTCGTCGGCGTCAACGACACCCAGAAGCAGGTCGCCGCGATCGCGGCCACCACCGGCCGGATCATGAGCGTCATCGACGACGTGGGAACGCGGATGTCGTCGTTCCCCGGGGCGCCGCTGCTGTCCGGGCGCCGGCGCGCGCGACCCGCGGCGGACTAGGTCCGGAGCGCCGCCGCGGCCGCCGGGTCGCAGTCGCGGAGGAACGTCGCGCACCGTTCCGCCTCGTCGTTCTCCCCGATGGCGCCGGCCGCCCTGCCGAGCGCGTGGAGGGCGCGGAGGAAGCCGCGGTTGGGTTCGTGGCTCCACGGCACGGGGCCGTGGCCCTTCCAGCCGTTGCGCCGCAGCGCGTCGAGGCCGCGGTGGTAGCCGACGCGGGCGTAGGCGTACGACGCGACGGCCTCCCCGCTCTCGTACGCCGCGTCCGCCAGCGCCGCCCACGCCGCGAGGTGCGTCGGGTGCGCCGCCGCGACGGTCTTCGGATCGTCGCCGCGGGCGAGCGCGTCGTCGGCGGCGGGGTTGTCGGCGGGCAGCAGGGTCGGCGGCGGGCCGGCGAGCAGGTTGGTCGGGTCCATGGCAGGCATGATGCCCGGATGGACCAGAACGAGCGTTACGTCTCGGTGGGGGACACGAAGCTGTACGTCGTGGAGCGCGGCGAGGGGTTCCCCGTGCTGGTGCTGCACGGCGGCCCCGGGCTCGACCACCACATGTTCGCCGACTACCTCGACCCGCTGACCGACCACTACCGGCTGGTGCTCGTGGACCAGCGGGCGCAGGGGCGTTCCGAATCGTGCCCGCCCGAGACGTGGACGCTGCAGCAGATGGCCGCCGACGTGCAGGCGCTGGGCGCCGCGCTCGGCTACGGCCCGTACGCCGTCCTCGGGCACTCGTACGGCGCGTTCGTCGCCCTGCAGCACGCCGTCGACTTCGCCGGGGAGCCGGCGGGGACGATCGTGTCGAGCGGGCTGCCGTCGGCCCGCTACCTCGACGGGCTGGGCGACCGGCTGGCGGCGTTCGAGCCGGAGGAGCTGCGCGACCAGGTGACGGCGTCGTGGGAGGCCGAGGCGTCGGTGACGTCCGCCGAGGAGGTCGAACGCCTCCTCGCGGACCAGGCGCCGTGGCACTTCGCCGACCCGCGCGACCCGCGCATCGCCGACTACAACGCCCGCACCGCCGGGCTCGCCGGGTCGCCGGACGTGCTGCGGCACTTCGCGACGGCGTCGTACGGCGGCATCGAGGTCGAGGCCGCTCTGGGCTCGGTCGAGCACCCGGTGCTGGTTCTGGCCGGTCGGCACGACCGTACGTGCCCCCCGGAGGCCGCCGAGGCGATCGCGGAGGGGGTGCCGGGGGCGGAGCTGGTGGTGTTCGAGCGGAGCGGGCACATGACGTTCGTCGAGGAGCAGGACCGCTACCTCGAGGTCGTGCGCGACTTCCTGGACCGCGTCCGCCGCTAAATGATCAGAGGTGCGGGTGCGGGTGCGGGTGCGACGGGGGCGGGGTGCGGGCCGACGGGGGGCCGGGGGACGGTCAGAGGGCGGCGGTGAGCTGGCGGAGGAGCCAGGGGCGCAGCATGCGCGCGCCGGCGCCGCTGATGTGGACGCCGTCGTAGCGGACGAGGGTGCCGTTGATGTGCCGCGTGAACGTCCCCTCCGGCGCGAGCGCCGCCCCGAGCTCCACAACGGCGACGCCGCGTCTCGCCGCGACGTCGCGGAGCAGGGCGTTGAAGCGGTCGACGCGGGCGGGGTCGTCCTCGGGGAAGCGGCCGCCGTCGGGGCGTTCGCCGCGGAGGTAGTACGGCGCCGTGACCAGCGCGACCTTGGTGCCGCCGGCGGAGACCACGTCGACGGCGCGGTCGAGCTGGGCGGTGACGTACGCGTCGAACGCCGCGTCCCCCAGCCGCCGCCACTCCCCGTCGAGGCGGCGGTCCATGACCTCCCACCGGCCGACGAGCACCGCGACGAGGTCCGGCTGGTGCCGTGCCACGGCCGCGCCCCAGGTCTGCGGCCACTGGACGCAGTGCGGCGGGTCGTCGTACTGGCCGCCGAAGTAGCGGTACCCGCCGGTGACGAGGCCGCAGCCGAGGGCGGCGGCGTTGACGACGTCGAACCCGTCGCCGTCGGGCAGCCCGGCCGCGAGCGTCTGCGCCACCGAGTCGCCGAGGACCAGCACCCGCGTCGGCCCGCCGGCGGCCCGGGTGGGCGCGGGTGTCGTCGGCGCGGTCGTCGTGGGCGCCCGGGCGGGGCGCCGCGCGGCCGTGGGTGACGCCGTGGGTAGCGGGTCAGCCGCCGCGGATGGCGGGCCCGGCGGCGTGCCGGGCGACAGCGCGAGGAACGCCGCCAGCGCGAACGCCGTGCCGCCCGCCAGCGCCACCCGCCGTACGTGCAGCGGCGGCAGCCGGGGCGACCAGGTGCGGGCGGGGACCTCGACGGCGTACCAGGAGACGGCGGTGCAGGCGGCGGTCGCCGCGAACCGCAGCGCGAGGAGCCAGAAGCCGCTCAGGCCGGTGCGCGCGCCGGTGAGCAGCAGGAACACCGGCCAGTGCCAGAGGTAGACGCCATACGACACGATGCCGACCGCGCGCAGGGGGCGTACGGACAGCGCGCGGGCCAGCGGCCCGGACGGCAGCAGCACGACCGAGGCGATGACGGCCGCGGTGGCGACGGCCGCTAGCAGGAAGCCGCCGCCGTAGAGGTCGTCGGAGGTGCCGGACGCGGTGTGCCAGACCCACAGCGTCAGCCCCACGCCCGCGAGGCCCGACCAGCCGATCGCGCGGGGCACCGCTGCGCGCGCGAGCACGACGGCCAGCGCGGCGCCGACGAGGAGGGCCTGGATGCGGGTGTCGGTGCCGTAGTAGGCCCGCGCGGGGTCGCCGCCGGGCCGGAACGACGCCGCCATCGCCGCCGCCGACACGAGCGCCCCCACGCCTGCAGCCGCGAGCACGGGCCCGCGCGCGCGGCGGCAGACGCAGACCACGAGGAGCGGCCAGACGACGTAGAACTGCGCCTCCACGGCCAGCGACCACGTGTGCTTGAACGCCGACGGATCGGCGAACGACGCGAAGTAGCCGCCGCCGGTGGCGTACGACCGCCAGTTGGAGAGGTAGGTCAAGGCGCCCAGCGCGTCGCGGGGTGCGGCGTTGAGCACGGAGCCGAGACACAGGACGACGAGCACGAGCAAGGCGAGGGCAGGCAGCAGCCGCCGCACGCGCCGGGACCAGAAGGTCCGGAGCGGCACGCCCGCGAGGAGCAACCCAGTGATGAGGTACCCCGACAGCACGAAGAACGCGTCCACCCCGAGGAAGCCGCCGGGCAGCCACGAGACGCCGCCGTGGAACAGCAGCACGGCGAGCACGGCCACGCCGCGCACGCCGTCCAGGGCGGGGACGTACGGCAGTCCCCCGGTCCGCTCCATAGGGAGGGACGTTAGGGGCGGGGTGTGACAGTTTTCCGGCGGCGCGCCGTAACGAGGGGGCGGAGGCGGTGCGCGTCGTCGAAGACGGTCCGCGACGCGAGCCGCGCGGCGACCAGCCCGGAGATCGCGGCGGCGCCGAGCCACATGTACTGCACGACGATCTGGTAGCGGATCGCGGTAAGCGGCGAGACGCCCGCGATGATGAGGCCGGTCATGGTGCCGGGCAGCGCGATGAGCCCGACGACCTTGGTCTGGTCGATGGCCGGCGCGAGCGACGCGCGCAGCGCGAGGCGCCGGTGCGGCGCGAACGCCGCCGTCCCCGGCAGCCCGAGCGCCAGCCGCGCCTCGACGAGCGGCCGCGACGACGCGACCTCGTCGGCGACGCGTTGCAGCACGATCGAGCAGCCCTGCATGGCTGCGCTGACGACCATGCCGCCGACGGGGACGACGACGCGCGGCTCGGCGGCGAGGACGCCCGCGCCGACGACGAGGCCGAGCGTGCAGGCGACGCCGACGGCGATGCCGACGGTGGCGGCGCGTACGCCCCCGGGCAGGCCGCGGGCGCGCCGCCCCGCCGTACGACCCGCGAGCAGCACCATCCCGCCGACCCAGCCGAGCGAGCCCGGGATGCCCGCGCGCTCGAAGAGGAACACCAGCACGAAGCCGACGACGACGAGCTGGACGACGGCGCGGACGGCGGCCTCGACCACGTCGCGACCGAGGCCGAGGCGTTCGCGCACGATGACCGCGCCAGTGGCCGCGACGAGCAACGACGCCAGCGCGACGCCCCACCACTGCGGGACGGGGACGTCGTTCACGCGACGCCGTTCAGGTACGCCGCCGCGGCCGGGTCGGCGAGCACCTCGACGGCGGGTCCGGCGGCGACCACCCGGCCCTCCAGCACGACGACGAGGTCGTCGGCGACGCGGCGGGCCTGGGCGAGGTCGTGCGAGACCATGACGACGGTGAGGCCCTCGTCGACGAGCGACCGTACGACGCCCTCCACGACCTGCGCCGCGAACGGGTCCAGCGCGCTCGTCGCCTCGTCCAGCAGCAGCACCTCGGGCCCGACCGCGAGCGCGCGGGCGAGGCAGACCCGCTGAGCCTCGCCGCCGGAGAGCTCGTCGGTGTCGCGGTGGAGGAACGTCTCCGCGAGACCCACCCGCGCCAGCAGCGCGAGCGCCTCGGGCTCGGACAGCGCGGGCGCGCCGGTCCGCAGGTTGTCGATGACCGACCCTGGGAACGGCGTCGGCCGCTGCATGAGCAGGCCGACACGGCGGCGGAGCGCGAGGACGTCGTACTCCGGCAACGGCTTGCCGTGCAGCAGGACCCGGCCGCCGCTCGGCTCCTCCATGCGGTTGAGCAGGCGCAGCAGCGTCGACTTGCCGGAGCCGGAAGGCCCCACGACGACGGTCGCGCGGGCGGGCGCGATCGCGAACGACACGTCCGCCAGCGGGTGTACGTGGTCGTCCCCCTCGCCGCGCGTGACGACGACGTCGTCGAGGAGGAAGGGCACGGCGTAGACGATAGGCCGGTGATCTCTCCCGAGGACCTCGCCGCGATGCAGGCGATCGCGAGCGCGCGGTGGCGGACGCACGGCCCGTACGTCGAGCAGCACGTCGGCGACATCGCCTGGGGGGCCAACCCGTCGCTCGGCAAGGAGCTGGTCCGCGCGCTTCTGGTGGAGGGTGCGTACGCCTTCCGCGACGACGACGTCTGGCACCTCGGCGGTCGTGACGACGCCATGCCGGAGCTCGTCGCGCGGGCGGCCGAGGCGGGCGCGAGCGTCTACGCGCTGGAGTCCGAGGGGCCGAAGGTCGCCGCACTGAGGGACGCGGGCTTCACGGAGGCGGGGGACTGGCTGTGGCACTGCGTACGGGACCTCGACGACCTGCCGCCGTTCCCCAGCGGGGTCGTCTCCGGAGAACAAGACCCCGACCGGCGGGTCGCGCTGCACCGCGCGGCGTGGACGAGCTCGCGGTTCACGCGGGAGACGTACGACGCCGTCCGTGCGACGCCGCCGTACCGCGGCGACCTCGACGTCGTGGTCGGGTGGAGGGCGTACGCGCTGGCCTGGTACGACGCCGGCTCGGCCAGCGGCGAGCTCGAGCCCGTGGGCACGGACAGGGAGCATCGAAGGCAGGGGTACGGCGCCCAGGCCTGCGTCGCGGCGCTCCACCGGCTGCGCGAGGCGGGCGCGACGACAGCCGTCGTGTACGCCGTCGGCGACCCCGCCAACCAGGGCCCGCGGCACCTCTACGAGTCGGTCGGCTTCCGCGTCGCGGACCGGCATGTGAGGTATCTGCCGCCGACACGGCAGAATGCGGCCCCATGAGCTTCGTGGTGGCGACGGACGACGGCCTGTACTACGTGGACGACGAGGGCGCCTCGCGCCAGCTCGTCGAGGGCGGGTTCCGGCACGTGGTGGCGGCGGACGACGGCGCGGTCGCGCTCGCGGCCGACGGGACGTTGTGGAACGTCGACGACGACGGGGCCGCGGAGTTCGAGACGCTGCCGCCGACGCGCGGCGCGATCACCTGCGTCCTCGTCAACGGCGACGACGTCTGGGCCGGCACCGCGGGCGCCAACCTGTGGCTGGTGCGCGGCGGCGAGCTGATGCCGGTGAAGGCGTTCGACGACGTCGAGGGACGCGACAAGTGGCACACGCCGTGGGGCGGGCCGCCGGACGTACGGTCGCTCGACGTCGACGAGGACGACGCGCTGTTCGCGTCGGTGCACGTGGGCGGCATCGTGCGGTCGTTCGACGCGGGCGACACGTGGCTGCCGTCCGGCGAGATCGAGTGGGACGTGCACCAGGTCGTGACCGTTCCCGACTACGCCTCGACGGTCCTCGCCGCGACGGCGCAGGGCATGGCGCTGTCGACGGACGCCGGCGAGACGTGGGAGGTCGAGTCGCGCGGCATGCCGCACACGTACTGCCGCGCCATCGCCGTCACCGGCGACCACGTCGTGCTGTCGGTGTCGGCCGGGCCCGACGGCGCGGAGGCCGCGCTGTACCGGCGCGCGCTGGAGGACTCGGTGTTCGACCGCGTACGGCTGGGGCTGCCGGAGTACTTCGCCGGCAACGTCGACACGTACTGCCTGTCGGCCTGGGACGAGCAGGTCGTCTGCGCCGCGCCCGGCGGGTCGCTCTACGTCAGCAACGACAACGGCGTCCGCTGGCACGAGCTCGTCAACGGCCTCCCCGAGCCCCGCGCCATCGCGATCCTCTAGCGGGTCCGGCGGACCCCCGGGCGGGGCCGCGTTGTTACCGGTGAGTACGGACTACGGCGCGAGCACGAAGCGGTGACTTTGGCAGTCCGTACCCACCGGTAACGTCCAGCGGGACGGGTCAGACGCGGTCCTCGAGGCGGAAGCGGATCCGTACGGTCGCCTGGTACTCGGACACGGCGTTGTCCTTGACGACCGCGGTCTGGTCGAGGATCTCCATGCCCTCGATGCCGCGCAGCGTCTTGGCGGCCTCGGCGAGCGCGCGGTTGGCGGCGTCGGTCCAGTCGCTCGGGCTGACGCCGACGAGCTCGATGGTCTTGATGACGGCCACGGTGGGTCCCTCTCAGACGTCCGGCGGGGTACTGCCGAACGCTACCGCGCCTGGCCCCACCGCTCGTTCTGTGGAGCCCAGCCGCCGGTCTTGAGCGTGCTGATCTTCACAGAACGGGAGGGAGCCGCCCTGGCTACGAAGCCTGCGCGAGTGCCGCGGCCGCGGAGTCGGCCGCGCGGCGCAACGGCGCCAGCAGCGGGTCGCGGACGTCGGGTGCCAGCTCGGGCACCAGCCGGGCGACCTCCGAGTAGCCGGCGAGCAGCTCGCCCACGGCCTCCCGCAGCACGGTCACGCGTGCGTCCTCTGTCATGGCGTCCCTCCCTGCGCGGGCCGTCCTGCGCGGCGCCGCACACCACAAGTCGGCAGCGGAACGCGCGACGGTACGTCCCGCGCCCGATTTCACTCGGATGCGCGGAACTTCCCGGCAGGCAGCAGGCAGCGGTTACGCCGGACGGGCTATCAGGTCGAACGCACCCGGTGGGCGTGACGTAGGGTCGGGCGGTGCCCGAGGCCATCGAGTTCTTCGACATCAATTCGTTCACGGGCATTGCGCTGTACGTCGTCGTCTGGACGATCGTCTTCGTCGAGTCCGGGCTGCTGATCGGGTTCTTCCTGCCCGGCGACACGCTCCTGGTGGCCGCGGGCATCGTCGCCGCCAGCGGCCGCGCCAACATCGTCGTGCTCTGCGCGGGCATCGTCGTCGCCGCGATCGTCGGGGACAACGTCGGCTACACGATCGGCCGCAGAGCCGGCCGGCCGCTCCTCGCGAAGCGCGACGGCCGCGTGCTCAACCAGCACAACCTCAGACGCGCGACGGCGTTCTACGACCGCTTCGGCAGCATGACGATCGTCGTCGCGCGCGTGGTGCCGATGGTGCGGACGTTCGCGCCGCTCATCGCCGGGTGCACCGAGATGCGCTACCGGACGTTCTTCCTCTGGAACGTCGTCGGCGGCGTCCTCTGGGGCGTCGGCGTGCCCGTGGCGGGCTACGTGCTGGGCGAGCGCGCGGAGTCGTTCGACAAGTACGCGCTCGCCGCCGCCGGCTTCATGACGGTGCTGTCGATCGTCGTCGCCGTCGTGCACTACGTCCGAGCGGGCAAGGCGATCGCGCGCGAGCAGGAAGAGCTGCTCGACGAGGCGCGGTCCTAGCTCACCGACGCGTCGTAGATCCCCTGGATCGCGGTGTCGAGCGTCCGGTTGAAGTCCTCGTCGGACTGCTGCGCGCTGAGCCCCTCGGTGAGCGCGCGCGAGAAGCTCGCGATGACGCCCTTGTTGCGGGACAGGCGCGCGTTGGCCTCCTCGCGCGAGTAGCCGCCGGAGAGCGCGACGACCTTGACGACGCTGGGGTGGTCGACGAGGTCGGCGTAGAAGTTGTCCTCGTCGGGCAGCGTGAGCTTGAACATCACCTGCTGGTCGCCGGACAGGTCTTCGAGGTGGCGGAGGATCGCGGCCTTGAGCTTGGCCTCGGCCTGCGGCTTCTCGGGGCTCTTGATGTCGACCTCGGGCTCGAGGATCGGCACGAGCCCGGCGGCGAGCACCTGGCGGCCGACCTCGAACTGCTGCGCGACGATCGCCTCGATGCCGGCGTCGTTGGCGAGCTTGACGACCGAACGCTCCTTGGTGCCGAACATCCCCTTGGCCGCCGCGCGCGCGAGCAGCGCGTCGAGCTCGGGCATCGGCTTCATGAGCTGGACGCCGTCGGCCTCGTCGGCCAGGCCCTTGTCGATCTTGATGAACGGCACGACCTGCTTGACCGACCAGAGGTACTCGCCGGTGGGCTTCCCCTCGACCTCGCGGTCCATCGTCTGCTCGAACAAGATCGCGCCGAGGACGCGCTCGCCCGTGAACGCGGGGCTCGTGATGATCCGGGTCCGCATCTCGTGGATGCGGTCGAACATCTCGGTCTCGCCGGAGTACTCCGACTCCTCGACCCCGTAGAGCTTCAGTGCCTTCGGCGTGCTGCCGCCGCTCTGGTCGAGCGCGGCGATGAAGCCACGGCCCTCACGCACCTTGTCGAACTGCGCCTTGTCCATGCGCACATCTTGGCAAAGCCGCGCGCAACCTGCGAAACGCCGCCGCTCAGCCCTCGAAGTAGGGGTGCCGCAGCGTCAGCTCGAGCGTCCTGGAGGCGGCCTGGATCTGGAGCTGGTAGCCGGGCGCCTCGTACATCGCGAACCCCGTGGCGTCCTGGATGCCGCTGCCCCCGTCCACCGACCAGCCGTCGCGGACGAGGCGCTGGTGCAGCGCTGCGCGCCGGCTCGCGCCGCCGGAACGGATGCGCACCGCGACCTTCGTGACGTGCTCGCAGCGCAGGTCGTACTCGTCGTCGATCTTCCAGTTGTGCTGGCCCTCCTCGCACTCCGACCTCGGCTCGCCCTCGTCGGCGCTCTGGAGCGCGGTCCCGAGTGCCGCGCGGACCGAGGCCATGAGCTGCTCGGTGCGCTGGACCTGCTCCGGCTCCGCCTTCTCGCGCGCCTCGCGTACGTCGGAGTCGGTCTCGCTCTTCTTCGGCCGGAACGCGTCGTCCCAGCCGCCGGAGAGCGAGGCGTACAGAGCGGCCACCACGAACAGGGCGACGCAGGCGACAGCGGCAAGAACGCCCAGGACGATCTTGCCGCGGCGGCTCACGCCGCCGGGCCGTCCATGCTGACGTCGACCGGGCCGCGTGCCGCGGACTCCTCGACCTCGAAGTAGTCGGCCTTCTCGAAGCCGAAGACGCCCGCGATGACCGACGAGGGGAACGCGTCGATGCGGGTGTTGTAGCCGCGGACGTTGGCGTTGTAGAAGCGGCGGCCCGCCGCGATGCGGTCCTCGGTCTCGGCGAGCTGCGACTGCAGCTGGCGGAAGTGCTGGTCCGCCTTGAGGTCGGGGTACGCCTCGGCGACCGCGAGCAGCCCGCGCAGCGACCGCGTCAGCGCCGTCTCGTCCTGGCCCTGCTCGGTCCGCGAGCTGTTCTGCGCCTGCGCGACGTTGCGCGCGGCGATGACCGCCTCCAGCGTCGCGCGCTCGTGCGCGGCGTACGCCTTCACGGTCTCGACGAGGTTGGGGATGAGGTCGTAGCGGCGGCGCAGCTCGACGTCGACCTGGCGCCAGGACTCCTCGACGAGGTTGCGCTGGCGTACGAACCGGTTGTACGAGATGACGATCAGCAGCGCGACGAACAGGATCGCGCCGCCGGCGACGAGGAACGGGTTCACGTGAGGTTCCCTGGGGACGGCGTGTTGACGGGGCGTTCCTCGAGACCGTAGTCGCGCCACACGAACGACGGGATGCCCGCGATGACCGCCGCGCCGACGTGCGCGTCGTGGAGGATGTTGCCCGGCTGCAGGGAGCCGCTCTCGTAGCAGAGCAGGTCGGAGCCGGCGAAGCGGAAGCAGATGCCCTCGCTCGCGAGGAGGCGTTCCATCGTGCGCGGCGAGAGCACGTCCATCGCGAACTTCGGGTCGGGGCACTTCACGCGGAAGCGCCGGTTGAAGTCCTCGCTCTCCAGCTCGATGTCGTCGAAGCCGAGCGCCTGGCCGATCCGCGACAGCACGCCCTCGGGGCTGACCCGCAGCGCGGGGAGCGCGCACGGCATGCCGAGGGCGACGACGTAGTACCGGTACGTCGACGTCGTCCGGTGGCCCTTGGAGTCGGTCGAGTCCTCCTTGTACGAGTAGTCGAACGCCACCAGCGGATGGCCCTCGTACTCGCCGGCGATGACGTGCTCGGCCGTGCGGGCGTAGCCGCTGTCGAACGGCGCGCCCTGCCAGCGGCGCGGCAGCCCCCAGGGATCGTGCGCGGAGTACTGCCAGCCCTTGGCGCGGCAGAGGTTCTGCAGCGACGCGAGACGGGCCTGGTGCTTCTTGTACGCATAGACGGCGTACGTGATGACGAGGCCGCCCACGGCGACGATCAGCAGGATCGCGAACATGCCGGACAGCGTGGCGGGCGCGGGGCCCGGACGCAACGGTCCTGGCTACCCCAGGCCGAGCTCGTCGAGGCCGTAGGCGTAGCGGTACTCGACGCCCTCGGCCGCGATCTTCTCGCCGGCACCGGTCGCGCGGTCGACGATCGTGGCGACCCCGACGACGTCCGCGCCGGCCTCGCGCAGCGCCTGGACGGCGGTCAGCGGGGAGCCGCCGGTGGTGCTCGTGTCCTCGACGACGAGGACGCGGCGGCCGGTCACGTCGGGTCCCTCGATGCGGCGTTGCAGGCCGTGGGCCTTGGCCTCCTTGCGCACGACGAACGCGTCGAGCGTGCGCCCGCGCCGCGCGGCGGCGTGCAGCATCGCCGTCGCGACCGGGTCGGCGCCCATCGTCAGGCCGCCGACGGCGTCGTACTCGAGGTCCTCGGTCAGGTCGAGGAGGACGTCGCCGACGAGCGGCGCCGCGGTGCCGGACAGCGTGATGCGCCGGCAGTCGAGGTAGTAGTCGGCCTCGCGGCCGCTGGAGAGCGTGACCCTGCCGTGCACCACGGCCTGGTCGCGGATGAGGTCGAGGAGGCGCGCGCGGGAGTCGGTCACGGGCCCCGACCCTAGCGGGCGGCGGCGAGGACGGCCTTCTCCTTTTCGGGGTCGGGGTCCGGGACGGCGTACTGGCTGCGGTAGCCGCCGAGGTCGGCGCCCGCCTGCACCCACGCCCACGTGTCCGCGACGGTCTCGCGCAGCGGCCGCGCGGTGAGGCCGGCCTGCTGGGCCTTGGTGACGTCGACGTTCCAGGTCTGGCTGACGTCCTCCTCGGCGTCCCAGAGCCAGACCGGCAGCTCGGTCCAGGGCGCGACGCCGGCGTCGGTGATGACCTTGCCGTCGACCCAGGTGAACGTCGCGTCGCTGCCGGTCACGTCGCGGCAGGTCTCCAGCAGCTCGCGCATCGTGAACTGCGCCGGCGGGCCGACCGTGTTGAACACCCCGACCGTGCGCTCCTCGGCGCACTTCAGGTGGAACGCCGCCAGGTCGCGCGCGTCGATCCACTGCCGCCCCTCGTCGGGGTCGCCGGGCGCGAGCACCTCGCCGCCCTGGGCGATGCGGCGCAGCCAGTACGGCAGCCGGCCGATGTTCTCGAACGGCCCCGCGATCAGCCCGGGACGGCTCACCATGACGCGGCCCGGCATGGCGGCCTCGGCGGCGAGCTCGGCGGCGACCTTGCCGGCGCCGTACTGGTCCTCCTCGTCGACGCTCCCCTTGACCGCGCCTGTCTCGTCGACGGCGACGGCGGGCCAGTCCTTGTAGACCGACACCGACGAGACGAAGCCGTAGTGGCCGACGGCCGCGGACAGGTGCCGCGCGCTGGTGCCGACGGTCGCGGCGTCGAAGCCGCAGGTGTCGACGACGGCGTCCCAGCGGCGGCCGTCGAGCAGGCCCAGGTCGGTCTTGCGGTCGCCGTGGACGTGCTCGACGCCGGGGTGCGCGTCCTCGCCGTGCTGGCCGCGGTGGAACACGGTGACGGTGTGGCCGCGGGAGAGCGCGGCGTCGACGATCGCGCGGCCGACGAAGACGGTGCCGCCGAGTACGAGGAGGTCCATGCCGGGCAGCCTTCCGCATGGCGGGCGGCGTACGCCAGGGGCGTTCGCTGTGGGCGTGGCGCGCGCTTGCCGAAGTTGTCACACCCAGGCACTAGCGTGACTGGAATACGGGGGAAGGAGCCACCGAATGGGCTTTCTGAGACGCGACGCGGTCGCCGACCTCGCGCAGCGAGCGGACGTTCCGTTCGCGCTGCTGGCGAACGGCGAGTGGAAGAAGCGCGGCGTCGAGGAGATCACCATCGGGAGCGCGCAATCGGTGGAGTCGCGTCGCTCGTTCCAGTGCGCCGACCTCGGTGACGCGCTCGGCTCGCTCCGGCCGCGCGGTGCCACGCACGCGTCCGTGGTGTTGCCGCTGACGACGTTGCCCAAGCGGCCGCTGCTCGGTTTCGACGTCTCAGCACCCGACCGCACCGTGGCCAACCTTCCTCCTCGCGGTGCGCTGGCCGAACTCGAAGCCGGTTTCGTCTGCAGGCTGGCCGACGCGGGCGGTATCCGGGTCGACGACACGATGCGGCTCCTGATAACGAAGATCTGCGAGTTCTCGCCGGGCCGGTGGACGCGCTGGTACCCCGACCTGCCGTACGAGACACGGGTGGCCGGATACGTCGAGTCGCAGACGGGGTGGCGCCTCGCGGACGACGTCGTGAAGCAGTGGCTCGACGCGGTGGCGCCCGCTCGGGCTTCCCTCGCGGACGCGGTCGGTCTGCCGCCGGACCCCGACAGCTCCGCCGAGAACCCGGTGCTCGTCGTGCCGCTCGTCCAGGCGGTCGCAGGCATCGGACCCGACGACGTGCTGCCCCTGCTTCGCCGGTACGCACGCTTCGTCGAACGCTGTACCGCTCTCGATCACGTGGAGCCGTTCGCGCCCCACGCCATGCTCGCGGAGTACGGCCGCGTATGGGAGGTCATGATCGAGTGCACGGTGCCGCTGGACGGTCCGTTCATCGTGCGGATGTCCGAACGACGCTCACTCAATTTGAGCGGCGACGGCGTCGCCGACCTCGAGGTGACCACCGGCGACGCGCTCAGCAACCACACGGTTGTCCGGGTCATCGACGAGAACGTCTGCCTCGGCAAGCCGGACGCCATCGCGATCGATGGCTCCCCGCTTCGCGAGGACGAGTTCGACAGCGTCCGCTTCACGGCGGAGGAAGTCGCGACGTACGCGTCAGGTCCCGATCGCGAGTACCGCATCAAGATGCAGATCCCGCTCACCGTCGTCGGCCACGTCGGCGCGACCAACACGGTCGTCGCGGCGCTCACGCTGCTGTCGATCGTGCTGGTGCTGCGTGGCTGGTCGGCGATCGACGCGGCGGACCTCGCCGTGCTGGTCATTCCGACGACGTTCGCGGCGTCACTGGCGGTGACGAGGGAACGGACGACGCTCGCCAGCCATCTGATGGGGCGGTCCAGGCTGGTGGTCCTGGTGCTGACGACGCTGCTCTGGGTACTGGTCGGCGCGCACTACCTCGGCGATACTGAGGTGAGCCGGGCAGGCTGCGCGAGCATTTCTGTCACACCCCCCGGGTTGGCTGAACCGCAGGACTTGCGGCACGAACGAGCAAGGAGATGCGATGGCCAAGAACACCGGTAGGAACTTCCGGCTGGGTGCGATCAGTGGACGGTCTCAAGCCTCGAACTCGCGCTCCGGCCTGTGGAGCAAGCGGAGCACGTCGACGGGCCGGTTCCTCGACACCAAGAAGTCCGGCGGGGCGTTCAAGGGCGTCCGGCGCGAGAACTAGGCGCCGCGCCAGCGCCACGGCAACACGGCGCAGGACCCGGCGGCGCGGCGTAGAAGTGACCGGCCATGCGACCCCTCATCGCCGCCGTCGCGGCCACCGCTGCCCTGTCCCTCAACCCCGCCTCCGCCGCCGACCTCGGCGTCGGGACCGCCGCCGTCGCCGACGCCGGCTTCTTCCGCCCCGGCATCGGCATTGCCGGCGCGGGCGAGTGCACGTACGCCGTCACGACCCTCAAGGGCGAGGCAGTCTCGATGACGATCGCCCCCGGCGACGAGAAGTCGGTGACGATCAGCTGCTCGCTGCGCAACGCCGCCGGCAGCACGATCCTGTCCGGCTACGCCACGGGCACCAACCACGCGTCGGTGACGCGGACGGTCCTCGGCGGTCAGGTGCCGGTGACGATCTGCACGACGTTCACCGCCGAGTCCTGGCGGGCCGGCGTGCCGACGATCGGTGGCACGACCTGCGCCGCCGTGCTGCCGGGCAACCTCAGGTAGTTACCGGAGCCGCGCCACGACGGCCTCGACGAACGCGTCGGGGTCGGGCGCGGGGCCTTCGCCCTAGTTGACGTGGCCGGTGCCCTCCTACGCGCCGAGCACGGTGTACCAGTCCTCGGTAACGGGGCTCCAGCCGAGCTCCAGCGTGCCCACGCGCGGCGGCAGCACCAGCAGGTAGTACGCCTCCGCGGGGCGTCGCGGCGCGGGCAGCCCGACGAGCAGCGCGCCGCCCGCCGGCGTCTCGCGGTGCCGCCACCACAGCCCGTCGGACGGCAGCCGCTCCTCCGGCGGCAACGACCCGCCGACCCCGTCCCACACCCGCGTGAGGTCGAGCGTGCCCGCCGCCGCCGCGGCGACGATGTCGGCGCCGAACTCCCGCGCCGCGCGCGGCACCTCCCTGTGGGCGAACGCGTAGTGGTGCGGCCGCGGGCCGCCGGTCACGCGGCGCTGACCGACAGCCCGGACTCCGCGACGTCGACGCGCACCGTGTCGCCGTCGCGGATCTCGCCGCCCAGCAACGCCCGCGCCAGCGAGTCGCCGATGGCCGTCGCCACGAGGCGGCGGAGCGGCCGCGCGCCGTACACCGGGTCGTAGCCGGTGCGCGCCAGCCAGTCGCGCGCCGCGTCGGTGACCTCCAACGTGAGCTGGCGGTCGCCGAGCCGCCGCGCGAGCCGCGACACCTGGATGTCCACGATCTTGGCGAGCTCGTCCCGCGACAGCACGTCGAAGACCAGCACCTCGTCGAGCCGGTTGAGGAACTCCGGCTTGAACGACTCCCGCACCACCGCCAGCACCGCGTCGCGCCGCTGGTCACGGGTCAGCGTCGGGTCGGCGATGTACGCGGAGCCGAGGTTCGAGGTGAGGATGAGGATGGTGTTGCGGAAGTCGACGGTGCGCCCCTGGCCGTCGGTCAGGCGCCCGTCGTCGAGCACCTGCAGCAACACGTCGAACACCTCGGGGTGCGCCTTCTCGACCTCGTCGAGGAGCACCACGGAGTACGGCCTCCGCCGGACCGCCTCGGTGAGCTGACCGCCCTCGTCGTAGCCGACGTAGCCGGGCGGCGCGCCGACGAGACGCGAGACGGAGTGCTTCTCGCCGTACTCGCTCATGTCGATGCGGACCATGGCCCGCTCGTCGTCGAACAGGAACTCGGCCAGCGCCTTGGCCAGCTCGGTCTTGCCGACACCCGTCGGGCCGAGGAACAGGAAGCTGCCGGTCGGCCGGTCGGGGTCGGCGATGCCGGCCCTGGCCCGGCGGACCGCGTCGGCGACGGCGCCGACCGCCTCGGGCTGGCCGACCACGCGGGTGCCGAGCGACTCCTCCATGCGCAGGAGCTTGGCCGTCTCGCCCTCCATCATCCGGCCGGCCGGGATGCCGGTCCACGACGAGACGACGGTGGCCACCTCGTCCGGCCCGACCTCCTCCTTGAGCATCGCGCCGTCGGCCTGGAGCGCGAGCAACTCCTGCTCGGCGGTGACCAGCGACGCCTGAAGCGACGGGATGCGCCCGTAGCGCAGCTCGGCCGCGCGCTCCAGCTCGCCGTCGCGCTCGGCCCGCTCGGCCTCGCCGCCGAGCCGCTCGAGCTCCTCCTTGGCGGTGGAGATCTTGGTGATGTGCTCCTTCTCCAGGCGCCACCGCTCGGAGAGGGCGGTCAGCTGCTCACGCTTGTCGGCCAGCTCCTTGCGCAGCCGGTCCAGGCGGTCGAGGGATGCCGGGTCGGTCTCCTTCGACAGTGCCATCTCCTCGATCTCGAGCCGGCGTACGGCCCGCTCGATCTCGTCGACCTCGACCGGCCGCGAGTCGATCTGCATGCGCAGCCGGGAGCCGGCCTCGTCGACGAGGTCGATGGCCTTGTCGGGCAGGAAGCGGTCGGTGATGTAGCGGTCGGACAGCGTGGCCGCGGCGACCAGTGCGGCGTCGGTGATCCGTACGCCGTGGTGCACCTCGTAGCGTTCCTTGAGCCCACGCAGGATGCCGATGGTGTCCTC